>NZ_QETL01000015.1:0-52970 GCF_003105135.1 Stenotrophomonas sp. SPM
AAATCGCAATGATTCGGGTATAAGCTGTTTTCCCGATGGAGACAGACACTACACGCTTGGGTCTGATCGAAGCCGGAGCCTCAATTTCTGCTCCGGGCGCCGCGTCATCGCCCAATGCCAGCCCGCTGCATCGCCCCGGCACCGTCCGCCTGCTCTCGCTTGATGCCCACGGACGCGTCCTGGATTGGATCACCTGGCAGGATGCCGCCTGTCTCTACGCCCGCAATGCGGTGTCCTGGACACTGGGCGACCCGTGCCTGCACATCCACGGCGGCACCAACCGGCTCAGCGGCCTGCAGAGCGGCATGGACCTGCATCCGATCATCGCCGCCCGCGGCCACGCCCGCTCGCGCGCCCCGGACCCCACGCCGAACCTGACCAACCCGGCCCTGTTCGCCCGCGACGCCCACCTGTGCCTGTACTGCGGCCAGCAGTTCAACCGTCCCACCCTGACCCGCGACCACGTCATGCCGCTGTCCAAGGGTGGCCTGGACTGCTGGGAAAACGTGGTCACCGCCTGCTTCCAGTGCAACTCGCGCAAGAGCAACCGCACCCCGCAGCAGGCCAACATGCCCCTGCTGGCCATCCCCTACCGGCCCAGCTGGATCGAGCACCTGATCCTCTCCAACCGCAACATCCTGGCCGACCAGATGGCCTTCCTGAAGGCGCAGCTGCCCAAGCGATCCAAGCTCAGCACCTGAACATCGGCACCGGCAACCCTCACCGTCCTGTCACGGACGGCGGCGTTTGCTTGCCCCACCCCCGATTGAGGGCGAAAATGGGCGTTCAGAACAAGTGCGAACACGATGATCGACTCTGCCCGCTATCCCCGCCTCGCGCGCATCCAGACGCCCGATGACCTGCGTACGTTCGACGAATCCGAAATGCGCGCGGTCGCCGATGAACTGCGCGCCTACCTGATCGAATCGGTGGGCAAGAGCGGTGGCCATTTCGCCGCCGGCCTGGGCGTGATCGAACTCACCGTGGCCCTGCACTACCTGTACCAGACCCCGCACGACCAGCTGGTCTGGGACGTCGGCCACCAGACGTACCCGCACAAGATCCTCACCGGCCGCCGCGACGAGATCCACACCGTCAAGCAGAAAGACGGCGTGGCGCCGTTCCCCAAGCGCGAGGAAAGCGAGTACGACACCTTCGGGGTCGGCCACTCCTCCACCTCGATCTCGGCGGCGCTGGGCATGGCCATCGCGCGCCAGTCGCAGGGCGATGACCGCAAGGTCGTGGCCGTCATCGGCGACGGCGCGATGACCGCTGGCATGGCCTTCGAGGCGCTGATGCATGCCGGCGGCATGGACCCGGAACCGAACCTGCTGGTGATCCTCAACGACAACAACATGTCGATCTCCGAGGCCGTCGGCGGGCTGACCAAGATGCTCGGCCGCGCCACCGGCAGCCGCACGCTCAATGCGCTGCGCGAGGGCGGCAAGAAGATTCTCGGCGACAAGAAAAACAACCCCGCGCGCTTCGTCAAACGCTGGGAAGAACACTGGAAGGGCATGTTCGTGCCGTCCACCATGTTCGAGGAAATGGGCTTCCACTACACCGGCCCCATCGATGGCCACGACATGCCCGCCCTGCTGTCCACGCTGAAGACGCTGCGCGCCTCCAAGGGCCCCAAGCTGCTGCACGTGATGACCACCAAGGGCAAGGGCTACGAGCCGGCCGAGGGTGACCAGATCGGCTACCACGCCGTGGGCCCGTTCGATCCGGACAAGGGCCTGGTGGCCAAGGCCGGCGCGAAGAAGCCGACCTATACCGATGTGTTCAGCGACTGGCTGTGCGATGCCGCCGCCGCCGAGCCGCGCCTGTACGGCATCACCCCGGCAATGCGCGAAGGCTCGGGCCTGGTGCGCTTCAGCAGGGAATACCCGCAGCGCTATTTCGATGTGGCCATTGCCGAACAGCATGCGGTCACCCTGGCCGCCGGCATGGCCACCCAGGGCGGCAAGCCGGTGGTGGCGATCTACTCGACCTTCCTGCAGCGCGCCTATGACCAGCTGGTGCACGACGTGGCGATCCAGGATCTGGACGTGCTGTTTGCGATCGACCGTGCCGGCGTGGTCGGCCCGGACGGTGCGACCCATGCCGGCAATCTGGACCTGAGCTTCCTGCGCTGCGTGCCGAACATGGTGGTGATGGCGCCGTCCAACGAAGCCGAATGCCGGCAGATGCTCAGCACCGGCCTGCAGCACCCGGGCCCGGCCGCCGTGCGCTATCCGCGTGGCACCGGCACCGGTGTGGATGCCGGCAGCGACCTGTCGACCCTGCCGATCGGCAAGGGCGAACTGCGCGTGCAGGGCAGCCGCATCGCACTGCTGGCCTTCGGCAGCAGCGTGGCCGCCGCCGAACAGGTCGGCCGTGAGCTGGGCCTGAGCGTGGTCAACATGCGCTTCATCAAGCCGCTGGACCGGGAGCTGGTGCTGGCCATGGCCAACAGCCACGACGGCCTGGTGACGATCGAGGACAACGTCGTGGCCGGCGGCGCCGGTTCGGCCGTGGCCGAGCTGCTGAATGCCGAAGAGGTGCTGCGCCCGATCCTGCACCTGGGCCTCCCCGACAGCTTCCAGCACCACGCCAGCCGCGAGGACCTGCTGGCCGAAGCCGGCATCGATGCTACCGGCATCCGCGCCGCAGTGCTGAAGCGCTGGCCGAAGCTGGCCAGCGGTACGCCGCCACTGAGCGCGGCGAGCTGAGTAGATCCACGCCATCCGTGGATGAGGGGTCAGAGCCCTTTCCTGCGGAAAGGGATCCGACCCCAACTTCGACGCTCAGCCGTAGCTGACCGCCTCGACATACGCGCCACTGGCTTCCACGCGCACCGCGGCACGCTGCCCGGTGTCGGTGAAGTGCAGGCGCGCGAGGGTTTCGGCGAAATCGAAGGCGCGGACACCGTCGCGGAACTCGATCGGCTCCGGCTTGTCCGGGTGCAGCACGCGCCACTGGCGCTGCTCACATTGCAGACGGATCAACATGCGTTGCTCACTCCTTGAACAGCGTATCGATGACGGTGGGCACACCGGGAGGCGCACTGCCCCCGGCTGCCGACGATACGAGGAATGAACTGTGATCGCCATCAGATTAATCTGAATCTGAATGACGAAAACGCCAACGTCGTCCGATCAGTTGATCTGGAACTGGGCCCGGCAGCCATCACTGACCCACACACCCCGGCGGTCCCAGCCCCAGGTGCGGCCTTCCACGCAGGGGCTGCGCGAATCCTGCTTGACCAGGCGCACGTCGCGGCGGATGCGCGCGTCGCAATACTTCTGCCGGCGGTCGTTGGAATGGCAGGCGATCACCTGGCCACCGTTGCCGCCCCAACCGCCGCCATGGCCCCAGCCGCCGCCGCGGGATTCACCCACGAACTCGGCGCGGCAGCCTTGGGTCACCCACACACCACCGCGCGACTGGCCCCAGGTGCGGCCCTCCACGCAGGGCGAGCCGGACAACTGGCGGATCAGGCGCGCGCGCCCGTCCAAGCGGCATTCGTTGCTGCGGTTCTTGACCGACTCGCAGCGCACGATGCCACTGCCACGGTTGTCGTAGCGGTCGTCGTAGCCATAGCTCTGAGCCTGTGCAGCACCGGCAGATGCCAGCATCGGCAGCACGACGCACATCACGCTGCGCCAGTTGAATCCCTTGCCCATTCCCCATCTCCCGATGAATACGATGGGGGCAAGCATCCAAGATTCCGCGCCCGCCGCACAGAGGGGCTACCGGCACGGTTACCCATTCGTTCAAGCAGCTCAACCGCGCCTGACCAGCACCGGCGCCGCCGTCAGGAATCGGCAAGGCCCGCGCCAAGCGGCGTGCCAAGTTTCTGCTCGAACGCAAAGGCAAACAGCTCGGCATCGTTGTTGAACCCAAGCTTCTTCATCGCCGAGAGCCGCTGCCGGCTGATGGTACTGACCGTCCGCCGCAGCTGCGCGGCGATCTCCGTGATCGATGGACCGGATACGTAGAGGCGCAGCACTTCCAGTTCCTTGGGCGACAAGACCGACAGTGATCGCTCGCGCCCGGTCTCCAGCAGACACGACGCCAGTGCGGGGTCGAGATAGAGACGCCCGGCAAGCACGGTATCTACCGCGTCACGCACACTGCCCACGCCGCTGGCCTTGTGTGCCAACCCGCGCACCCCGGCACGCAGTGCCATCTGCAGCGAGGTGGCATTGGTGATCATCGTGGACAGGATCACCGGGACATCGGGGTGATTGCGACGCAGTGCCTGCAGCATCGCCTGCCCATCTGAGCGGTTGCTGCCGGGCATCGAAAAATCGGTTATGACCAGATCAACAGGCTCGCTGGCCAGGATCGAGAGCAGCTGTTCGGCGCAGTGTGCCTCCGCCACTACACGGTGCCGATCGCCAGCCTCGATCACCACGCGCGTACCCAGCAGCACGATCGGGTGATCGTCCGCAATGGCGATTCGAGTAAGCATGCTTGATATTCCCAACTGAAAACGCCGCAGAGCGCGACCACCAAACTAAATAATCATCAAGGCCGCCGTCAACTTAACAACGGGGATTTTTCAACAATCCTCAAAATCTTAAGAGCTCTTGAGAATTCAATTATTTGCATACCCTGAAAAATACATCGGAATGGCATTCAACTTTCCCAAAAGTTTCATGGATCAGGATCCACCAATCCGGTCATATAGGCCCCCCCAATCATTCACCGCGCCACATCCATGGTCCGATTCCGCCGCACCTCGTTCGAGGATTCCAGGGCGCCATCCGCATCGTCGCTCTCCTCGTGGACACCGATCACGCAGGCCACGCTGCCCAGCGCTGCGCTGCCGTTCGTGCAGCAGATGCGCGTGTTCCTGGCGGGTGACACTTCGGCAGCACGCAGACCGGCCCATGCCGCTGTCATCCACGACGACGCCATCGTCTGCTGGCTGGACGCGAAGGACGACCGGATGATGACCACCGCACCCGCCCCCATCGCACTGGCGCTGCTGCATAAACTGCTGGCAGACGAGCACCCGCCATTGCGCCTGGCCCCGGTGACGCACGAAATGTTCATGCAGCGCGCGACGGTGTCCAGCAATCTGCCGCTGCGCCCGACGCTGTGGAATGTCGGCCTGGCCGCCACACGGCTGGACCGACCGATGCAGCCGCTGACCATGGATGTGAAGCTGCGCCTGCGCCGCTGGCCTGATTTCCGCATCCTCGCCCACCGTCACGATCACTTCCGCCTGTGCGCGCTGCTGATCAAGCAGGGAGCGTCGGTGCAGGCCTGCTGCGAGATCCTGGATCTGCCGCCGCGCCAAGTGCAGTCGTTTTTCAATGCCGCTTTCCTCACCGCCTACGCCTTTCCGGTCATGGGCGAGGACCTGCCCGCCCGTCCCTCGCCCACTGACGGACTCGTCAAGCTGTGGCGCCAACTTCGTATCCGCTGGAGTGCATGACCGTGCGTGAGCACAAGATCGTAGTAATGGGGCCTCTTGGCGCCGGAAAATCCACCCTGGTGCAGACCCTCACCCACGGAAAAGCCGTGGTGACCGAGGCCCGCAACACCGACCCCACCGTGGGCAAGGAATACACAACCGTCGCGATGGATTACGGCGACATCGACCTGCCCGGCGGTGACCGCCTGCGCCTGTACGGCTCGCCAGGCCAGGAACGGTTCTCCTACATCTGGCCGATCCTGCTGGCCGGTGCCGAAGGCGCCATCGTGCTGGTCGATGGCAGCACCGACGTGGACACCACACTCGCCGGCCAGCACCTGAAGGCGATCGCCGACACCGCACCCACGCTGCCGGTGGTCATCGGCATCACCAAATGTGGCCGCACCGACGACCCGCTGCTGCCGCACTAGCAGGCCTGGCTGGGCGAGCACGCGCCGCACCTGCCCGCGCTGCCATTGGACCCGCGTGACATGAAACAGGCGATCACCGCCATGGACCTGCTGATGAGCCAGATCGAATGCAACGCCATGGCGGCCGCACATGAATGACACTGCCTGCACCACGTCGGCACTGAAAACACTGGCGCGCGACGTCTCCGGCATACAGGCCATCGTCGTCGCCAGCGCCGATGGCTTCGCGTTGGCACAGGCCGGCCCGAAAGGCAGCGTTGCCGACCGGCTGGCGGCGATGACCAGCTCGATGCTGGGCCTGGCAGGCGCGCTAGGCCACGAGCTGCGCTTTGGCGAGCTGGACACGCTGATCCTCGATGCGGCCGGCGGCAAAGTGCTGATGCTGGCCATTCCCGGCGCACAGCAGCGCCTGCTGATGACGGCCTGCGATCACAGCTGCGTCATCGGCAATGCGCTTTGGCATGCCAAGCAATGCGTACGCACGCTGGCCGACAACACGTACCGATGAATGTCTCTCTCACTGTTCAAACGACTCTTTACTTCCAAACACCCGCAACGGACGACTGAAATGAATATCGCCATCAAAAAATGCCTGGACACCCTCATGCAGATCAACGGCGCCCAAGCCGTCGCACTGGTCGACTACGACAGTGGCATGCTGCTCGGTGAAGCCGGTTCGGGCGTGGACATGGAACTGGCCGCAGCCGGCAACACCGAGGTGCTCCGCGCAAAGATGAAGACGGCCGAAGCGCTGAACCTCAACGACAGCATCGAGGACATCCTCATCACGTTGGGCCGCGCCTACCACGTGCTGCGCCCGGTCTCGGCCAAGAAGGGCCTGTTCTTCTACGTCGTGTTGGACCGGCAGAAAGCCAACCTCGCCCTCGCCCGCCGTATGGTGCTGGACGTGGAAAGCTCGCTGGCGCTGTAACGCCCAGCCTACGACGTAGAGGGAAGGGGATGGGAACGCCGGGGCCGCTGGGGAGAGCGGCCCCGGCCTGTGGACACAGTCCTGCAGCATTTCCTGCACGTGAAGCTGCACCATGCGGCAAGCTTGCGCACCATCGGTCAGCTACATGCAGCCGCCGCGGGCACGTCCCTGGGTGGTGCTGTCGTTGCCGCAGCATGGATTACCGGTTAGCGCGGCCTTCTGCGCACACCTCCTGCGAACTACACCCCGCCGCTCGCATGCACGGCACCTTGGCGCTGCTACGCAGCCCGCACGGTGCGTGGCAGCGACTGGCCGATGTCAGTGACCCGTAACTGCTGCCCGCGGCATGCAGCACGCAATCATCCGAATAATCGCAAAACCCGGCATGAACGGCACTTTTACCAGTTTTTGAATATCGATCCGAACGCACCGGTGATTATCTATTGGCACGCTCTGGAACATTCATTCCACAGCCACCCATTCAATGGATAACCCCAAGGAGGATCTCATGATGAATACCAAACCTGCACGCGCAAAGTTTATGCCGCCACACAACTCCCGACAGAAGGGCTTTTCGCTCATCGAGCTGATGGTGGTAGTGGCCATCATCGGCATCCTGGCGATGATTGCGTTGCCGCAATACCAGAAGTTTGCAGCAAAGGCCAAGCTCGGCGCGGCGCTGGCAGAGGTGACACCCGGAAAGGTAGGCATGGAAACGCTGCTGGCTGAGGGCGCCGATTTGAGCACAATCAGTCCTGCAATGGTCGGCCTGCCGTATTCGGGATCGCGCTGCGCCTCGTTCGACGCGTCGCTGGCCGGCGACGGCACCGGCAACCTGGTATGCAACCTGAAGCCTGACGAGGCTTACGGCGGCAGCTCGCTGAACCTGGTCCGTTCCCCAGATGGAACGTGGACCTGCAACAGCGATGTGGACGACCAGAACCTGTTGCCCGAGGCATGTCGCGCCTGATCAGCAGATGCCCGGTGGGCAGGAGCTGCGTGCTCCTGCCCGCAGGGATCGATACGCCTACAGGAGAGCATCCTCTTGAACAGAACCATACCCCGCGCCGGGGCACGCCGCGCAGCGGGCGGGCGACAGCAGGGCTTCTCGCTGATTGAACTGATGGTCGTCGTGGCGATTCTCGCGATACTTGGCATGATCGCGCTGCCCAAGTATCAGAAATTCGCCGCCAAGGCGAAAATGGCTGCCGCACTGCAGGAGATTTCGATCGGCACTGGAGGCCTCGACCTCATTTACATAGAAGAAGGGACCGTGCAGCGGGTCATAACCCCGGAGGAAATCGGATTACCATCCACAAGTAATTACTGCGTCCAGCGCTACCTGAACGCGTCTGAATTCTGGTGCGTACTGAAACCTGATTCGGTGCTGGGACCCAACCCGACCATCGGCTTTCTGCGCGACAGCCATAACGGCAAGTGGCGTTGCCATGCCGGCACTGGAAACGGGGATCAGCAACTGATTCCGCAGCAGTGCCGCTACTGACGCTCCGGCAGTCCTTGAACAGAGGGCCATTCCCCTGCAGTACTTCCTCAAACAAACCGATGCCGCGCCTCACCCAAGCGCCAGGCCAGCAGGGCCTGCGCCTAAGTCCAGGCTCACTCCGCCCAGCCTCATCATCGCCGATGCCAATCCATGGGTACGCCAGGAACTGGGGGCGCATATCCGGCCCCTGCTGGCCCCTCACGCCGTGCAGGACGCACGCTCGCCTTCCGAAGTTCTGATGCGGGTCGCCGATCCCAACTGCAGGATGCTCGTGATCGATCCCTGCATGCCGACCCTCGGCCAGACCGACGGGGTGCCGCTGCTTCGGCGTATCTGCAGCCTGCGCCGCGACCTGCACATACTCGTGCTCGCGCAGCAGCCGCAGCTGCTGTTGCGGGACAAGGCGTTCCCGAGGCAGATCGCACATGTACACGGCAAGAGCATCCATGTCACGTGGCTGTGCCTGCTCATCGAACGGGCGCTGGCAGAAGGCGAAGCGGCCTAGGCCGCGCTCACCGGCTGGACTGGCGTTTCAGTGGTTGAAGTGCACCGCATCCACCGTACTGCCCAGTGCCTCCACGCGCACGGTGCTGTCCTGGCCGGTACGACGATGGTGGTCGCTGGCCCGCGCGACGGCGGCATCGAAGGCGGCGGCACCGCTGGAGAAGGGTTCGGTCGCGCCGGCGGCCGGATCCAGTACGGACCAATGGGCGGCAATGCATTTGACGGTAAAGACCATGACGGGCTCCTTGCAATGGGGCGCGCGACAACTGCAGGGCCGCCCGCGGTTGCTGCCCACCCTAGGCCCCTGCTCGGGGAGTTCCTATCGGATTAGTACGAAAAATCCGGATCGGGACGTCAGAACACCACCCCCATCACATCCCTGAGTCGGTTTAGTGAAAGTTTTTCGTGACTCTTGTCACGAAGTCAGCAGGGCTTCACACTACGCTCACTAACAGGGGCCCCTTCCACATGCGCACCTCGCTTCCGCTGCAGCGTTCGACCTTGCTCAAGTTCTACTTCGTGGCCAGCTACCTGGTCCTGCTTGAAGAAGTGGTGCGCGCCAGCATCAGCTGAGCGCTTGTCGACCGGGGCGGATGCGGCCGATACTGAGGCCCCCGCACGCGAGGCCACGCCGATGAAGACCGCGTTCCTGCCGGTGCTGCTGATGCTAGCCATGGGCGGCTGCGCCCAGCCCGAACCCGTGCCCGCGCCGACGCCTGCCCGCGATCCCGCCACCGCCGCGCCCGTTGTCGGCGGTGATCGCGACGCACACGGCTGCATCGGTTCGGCCGGCTACCAGTGGTGCCAGCGCAGCGGACGCTGCGAGCGACCGTGGGAGCTGGCCCAGGCACAGGACCTGGCGAACACCGCCGAGGCCATCGACGCGTGGTGTGCGCTGCCGCCCACGCCCGCGCGGAAGTAAACTTCCCGCATGTCCGACCTCAGCCCCCTGCCCCGCCTCGAGCCGGGTCGTTACCGCCATTTCAAGGGCGGTCTGTATGAAGTAATCGATATCGTGCGCAGCAGCGAGACCCTGCAGCCGCAGGTGCTGTACCGCGCCCTGTACGGCGAAGGCGGCCTGTGGGTGCGCCCGTACGCCATGTTCGTCGAACAGGTACCGGGCGAGCACGGCCCGCAGCCGCGTTTCGCCCGCATCGACGACTGAGCCCGGCGTTCACGGCGCCCCGACGCGCCGGCCGCGCATGCTTGGCAACACCTCCCGGGCTCGTCGGCCAGCATGCGCCAGTGCATCGTTCTGTTCGGCCTTTCCGTGGCCTGCCTGTCCGCACGGGCGGAGCCACCCTCCAGTCCTCCCGACTTTGACCGGCCCGGCCTTGGCGCTGGCACCGACACGGTGCCTCGCGGGGCCGCCGCGCTCGAGTTCGGGCTGCCTGCTTACCTGCGCGAATCCGGCGCCGAGGGTGTCCGCAGCACGACGTGGTCAGGCGATGTCCTGCTGCGCACCGGACTGGCGCCCGGCCTGGAACTGCAGCTCTCCGGCACCCCTTGGAACCGCCAGCGCCTGCGCGCGCCGGATGGCGCACAGAGCCGCCTGCGCGGGGCCAGCGACAGCAGCGCGGGCCTGAAATGGGCAGGCCCGGGCAGCAATGACCGCACCGCCTGGGCAGTACTGGCCTCGGCCGTGGTGGCGCGCGGCGATGCGGCCTTCAGCGACGGCCGCCAATACGCGCTGGCGGTCAGCATCGAACAGTCACTCAACGATCAATGGCAGCTGGCGCTGTTCGCGCAGCAGCAACGCGGTGCCGGCCAACGCACCACCACCTGGGCGCCCAGCATTTCGCTGCAGGCCACGCAGACGGTGTCCACCTACCTGGAAGCCGGTTTTTTCGACGCCAGCGATGGCCCCGACCAGTCCATTGCCGGCGCGGGACTGAGCTGGCGGATGCGGCCCAGCGTCCAGCTCGATGTTTCATTCGATGTGGGCCTGGACGATGAAAGCCCGGATCTCCAGTTCGCCACAGGGCTGTCGGTCTACCTGGACTGAGCCGGGCAGCGCTGGGCTACAATCATACCGTCCGGTCGGTTTCCTTCTCCCATGTCCCCATCCCCCGCCCTCGCGCGCCGCAAGGCGCCCGATCTCGTGCGCCAGGCCCTGCTGGACGCCACTGCCCGCGTGATCAGGCAGGAAGGGCTGGCCGCGTTGACGGTGCAGGATGTCGCTGACGTCGCCGGGGTCAGCAAGGGCGCCCTGTTCCACCACTTCAGCAGCAAGCAGGCGCTGCTGGATGCAACGCTGGGCGCGATGCTCGATGATTTCGAGCAGGATCTGCGCGCGCACATGCAGCAGGCGCCTGCCAGCCACGGCTGTTTCACCCGCGCCTATGTTGAAGTCACCTTCGATCATCTGCTGCAGCAGACCCGCGACAGCGACATCGGTCTGACCATGGCCAACCTGCTGGAACCGGCGATGCTGGTGCGCTGGCGCGAGTGGATGCGCGCAATGCTGGCGCAGTTCCCCGGCGAAGCGGACGACCCGCGCCTGTATACGGCACGCTGCGCCGCCGACGGCTACTGGGCCACGGCCTATGGCCGGCCGCTGGACGAGGAAGAGCGCCGCAACGCGTTGGCCATGGCGGCCGAGGCGATGAAACTGTGCACGCCCGGCTGACCTGGAGACCTTGATGAATCCCTATGCCTGCCTGGCCGCTGCGATCGCGCTGGAGGTGATCGCCACCTCGCTGCTGAAAGCTTCCGAGGGCATGAGCCGCCTCGCTCCCACGCTGGGCGCGCTGGCCTGCTACGGCGTGTGCTTCTACCTGCTGGCGCTCACCATGAAATCCATCCCCACCGGCATCGTCTATGCGATCTGGTCAGGGGTGGGCATCGTGCTGATCTCGGTCATCGGCCTGCTGGTGTTCAAGCAGCGCCTGGATACGCCGGCACTGATCGGCATCGGCCTGATCTGCGCGGGCGTGCTGGTGATCAATCTGTTCTCGAAAAGCAGCGCGCACTGAGCGCGCTGCTTGAGGCTGCCTTCGGCGCTGGGTCAGGCGACCTTCTTGGCGACGCTCATCCCGATCAGGAACAGGATCACCGCGATGATGATGCCGGCCCAGAACAGGAACTTGGCGATGCCGACCGCGGCACCGGCGATGCCGCCGAAGCCGAGCACGCCGGCGATGAGGCCGATGACGGCGAAAATGATGGCCCACTTGATCATATCGATCCTTTCCCCTGGGGAATGCTGACGGTATGAACAGGTTAAGCAGCCTCCGATGCCCGCCCCGTGAGCGCGCCGCGCGCGCGGCGTGAACATTCAGCGCGGACGGAAACGCAGCAGCGCGACCGCGAAGGCCAGGAACACGCTGCCCACCAGGCGCTCGAACCAGCGCTGCGCGAAGGGTCTGGCCAGCCAGCGACGCAGGCTGTGGCCGCCGGCGGCATACATCACGTACCAGAACAGTTCGCAGCTGGCGAAGGTGGCCACCAGCACGGTGTACTGCAGGCCCTGCGCACGCGCGGGATCGACGAACTGCGGCAGGAACGCGGCGGCGAACAGCAGCAGCTTCGGGTTGCTCAGGCCCACCAGCAAACCACCGCGGAAGACCGCCCCTGCACCGTGGACCGGCTCCAGCAGCGGCTCGCCTGCGCTGGCCGCCGGGGCCGGCCGACAACTGTCGCGCCACGCCTTGATGCCCAGCCAGGCCAGGTAGGCCACGCCGAGATAGCGCAGCACCTCGAACAGCATCGGCGAGGAACGCAGCAGCGCGCTCAGTCCGGCAGCGGAGGCAGCAAGCACCAGCAGCATGGCCAGCAGGCAGCCCGCCATGGCCGGCACGCTGCGGCGGAAGCCCAGGCCGACGCTGCGGCCGAGGATATGCAGCATGTTCGGGCCCGGCGTGCCACACAGCACAAAGACCGTGGCGAGGAACCACCACCAGGTTTGCAGGGCCATTGCTGTTCTCGACGCGGGAAGCCCGCCAGCTTACGGCTTGGCGCCACGCGGCGGTACGTACAGCCCGGTGCGCGATCGACGGTTACAGAAGGCGGCCAGCATGCGGCGGCCGGTCTGTGCTGCAATGCGGCTTCCAGCACGGAGACACGCATGAAGACCCTGGGACTGATCGGCGGCATGAGCTGGGAAAGCTCAGCGCAGTACTACCGCCTCATCAACGAGGATGTCCGCCAGCGGCTGGGCGGTGCGCACTCGGCGCAGCTGCTGCTGTGGTCGGTGGATTTCGCCCGCATCAAGCAGCTGCAGCACGACGGCGACTGGGACGCGCTGGGCGCGGAGATGATCGATGCCGCCCGCCGGCTGCAGGCGGGTGGCGCCGAGCTGCTGGTGGTCTGCACCAACACCATGCACAAGCTGGCGCCACAGCTGGAAGCCGCCTGCCCGCTGCCGCTGCTGCACATCGCAGATCCCACCGCCGAGGCCATCCTGCGCACGGGCGTGCACACGGTCGGTCTGCTCGGCACGGCGTTCACCATGGAAGAGGACTTCTACCGCGGCCGGCTGAGCGAACGCTTCGGGCTGAAGGTGCTGGTGCCGGACGCCGACGACCGCCGCCACGTGCACGACATCATCTACCGCGAGCTGGTTGCCGGCGTAGTCAGCGAGGCCTCGCGACAGGTGTATGTGGAGGTGATCCAGCGCCTGGTCGCGCGCGGCGCCGAAGCGATCATCCTAGGCTGCACCGAGATCATGCTGCTGGTCCGCGAGCAGGACAGCCCGGTGCCGTTGTTCGACACCACCACCCTGCACGCGCGCGCCGCCGTGGATGCCGCGCTGGCAAGCCCTTTGTAGAGTCGAGCTTGCTCGACTACCGTTAACATAAGCAGTCGAGCATGGCTCGACTCTACAGAGGGCGCTTCAACCCGCCTGGATCTCCAGCGCGGTCACCAGCCACTCAACCACTGCGGGCGAATCGCACAGGAAGAACACGGCATCGCCGCTGCGTGCTTCGCTCAGCATGCGGTACACGCTGATGGCCGTGGCCGCCTGGTTGGCAATGAAGACTTCGGTGCTGCGAGGCCCTTCGAGCTGCCGCGATTCGCGCTGCAGCGCCTGGCGCGCGGCAACGGTTTCGGCCGGTTCGGCTTCACGGCTGAGGTCCTCGCCGCGCAGGCCCCATGAGACAAAGACACGCTTGTCCTTGAACGTGGTGTCCAGGACATGGACGCCGGCCGTGCCTGGGCCAGCCGAGCGATGAATGACGATACTGCTGATCAACGCAACCCCCTGTGGTCGTCGTGGTCCGCGCATCGTCCAGCACGCGCGCCGTTGCCGCCGGTGGCCGGAGCCGGGGCTCCGCCTGCTGGCGCGACGGTGGCTACTGGAAGAAAACCGATGCGATCGGATGTCCGCTGATGATAAGGGAACTGCCCGGCTGCATGGGCTGCGGGCCTGAACGCCCGGTATCGCGCGCCACGCCGAGAGCCAACAAAAAAGCCCACGCATCGCTGCGCAGGCTTTCTGTTTCATCACAGTGGTCGGGACGGCCGGATTCGAACCGACGACCCTCTGCCCCCCAGGCAGATGCGCTACCAGGCTGCGCTACGCCCCGACTGATGCTGCGATGTACCCGCCAGTGCGGCGGGCCGTGAAGTATAGCGGATTACGCTGGGTTTTGGATCACCGGCGAAGCAATTGCAGCACTTCTTCCAGCTCCATGCGCACCTGCTTGATGATCTGGTTGCTCAACGCGGATTCCTCGCGCGCATCCGGACCATCCAGGCGCAGGCGCGCGCCACCGATGGTGTAACCCTGTTCGTACAGCAGGCTGCGGATCTGCCGCACCATCAGCACGTCATGGCGCTGGTAGTAGCGACGGTTGCCACGGCGCTTGGCCGGCTCAAGGCTGGGAAATTCGGTTTCCCAGTAGCGCAGCACGTGCGGCTTGACGTCGCACAGCTCGCTTACTTCACCAATGGTGAAGTAGCGCTTGGCCGGGATCGGCGGTAGTTCGCGGTTACTGCCCGGATCCAGCATAAGCTTCCACCCTCTCCTTGAGCTTCTGGCCCGGACGGAAGGTGACCACCGTACGAGCGGAAATCGGAATTTCCTCGCCGGTCTTGGGGTTGCGACCCGGGCGCTGGTTCTTGCGCCGCAGATCGAAATTACCGAAGCCGGACAGCTTCACCTGACGTCCCTGTTCCAACGCTTCACGCAGCACATCGAAGAACGCGTCGACGAATTCCTTGGCTTCCCGCTTGTTCAGACCGACTTCGTCGAACAGCTTTTCCGCCATCTCCGCCTTGGTCAATGCCATTGCCTGCTACCCCTGAGTGCTTCCCGCTCAGCCGCGGATCCGTGCGTGGTGTTCACGTTCGATCGCAGTGACCGCCTCGGCCACCACCGCTTCCACGTCGCGGTCCGTCAGAGTGCGCGACTTGTCCTGCAAAATCAAGCCCATAGCGAGACTCTTGAATCCCGGCTCGACCCCCTGGCCGACGTAGCGGTCGAACAGGTTCAGCTCGCGCAGCAGCGGGCCGGCCGCCTGGCGGATGGTCGCGGCCAGGTCGCTCCAGGCCACCTGTTCAGGCACCAGGAACGCGAGGTCACGACGCACGGCCGGGAAGCGCGACAGCTCGCCGGCACGCGGCAGCGCACGGGCCGACAGCGCCTCCAGGTCCAGCTCGAAGGCATAGACGTCGGCATCGATGTCCATGGCCTTGGCCAGGCGCGGGTGGATCTGGCCGATCCAGCCGATCACCACGCCATCGCGGTACACCTCGGCCGAGCGGGCCGGGTGGCCGAAGACTCGGGTCGAGGGGCGGAATTCGAGCACGGCACCGCTGGCAGCGGCCAGCGATTCCAGGTCGCCCTTCAGGTCATGGAAGTCGACCTTGCGGGTCGGCAGGCCCCACTGCACGGCCTGCGCATCGCCACAGACGGCGGCGGCCACGCGCGGGGTTTCCAGCGGTGCCGGCGGGCTTTCGCCGGGTGACGTCTCGCCAGCCTGCTGGGCGAACACCCGGCCAACCTCGAACAGGCGCACGCGACCCAGCTGGCGGGCGGCGTTGCGGCCCAGGGTGGCGACCAGGCCCGGCAGCAGCGCCGGGCGCATCACCGCCAGCTCGGCCGACAGCGGGTTGGCCAGCGGCACCAGGTTGTCGCGCAGCTGCCACTGGGTCAGCAGGGCATCGTCGACGAAGGCGAAGTTCAGGGTTTCCTGCAGGTCGCGGGCGACCAGCTGGCGACGCACGCTGAGCACGTCCAGCTGGGTCTCGGTCGGCATCGCCACGCGCGCCGCGCCACCCGGCAAGGTGGTCGGGATCTGCTCGTAGCCGCGGATGCGGGCCAGTTCCTCGATCAGGTCTTCTTCGATGGCGATGTCGAAGCGACGGCTCGGCGCGGTCACCTGCCAGCCTTCGCCGGCCGCGGTCACGCCCATCCCCAGCACGCGCAGGATGCGCTCGACTTCGGCGTCTTCAATGGTGATGCCGAGCACGCGAGTGATGCGGGCGCGGCGCAGGGTGATCGTCGCCGCCTGCGGCAGATCGGCCTCGCGCACGGCCTCGGTGACCGGCGCCGGGGTACCGCCAGCCAGGTCCAGCACCAGGCGGGTGGCGTATTCGATGGCGGCGCGCGGCAGCGCCGGGTCGACGCCACGCTCGAAGCGGTGGCCGGCATCGGTGTGCAGGCCCAGCTTGCGGCCACGGCCCATGATGGCGGCCGGCGCGAAGTGCGCGGCCTCCAGGAACACGGCGGTGGTGTCGTCGGTGACGCGGGTATCGAAGCCGCCCATCAGGCCAGCCAGGCCGACCGCACGGTCGGCGTCGGTGACCACCAGGAAGCTCTCGTCCAGCACTGCATCGCGGCCGTCAAGCAGCTTGATGGCTTCGCCGGCGCGCGAACGGCGCACACCGATGCTGCCCTGCAGGGTGCCCAGGTCGTAGGCGTGCATCGGCTGGCCCAGTTCCAGCATCACGTACTGGGTGATGTCGACCAGCAGCGAGACCGGACGCACGCCGCTGCGGCGCAGGCGCTCGGCCATCCACAGCGGGGTCTTGGCGGCGGCATTGACGCCTTCGATGACACGCCCCAGGTAACGCGGCGCTTCAGCGCCGGCGTCGAGCTGGATGGACAGCTCACGGCTGCCGACCGCGGCAATGGCGTCGGCGGCGAAATCCAGCACCTCGCTGCGGGTGGCGGCGGCCACATCAAAGGCGATGCCACGCACGCTGAAACAGTCGGCGCGGTTGGGGGTCAGCTTGATCTCGATGCTGGCGTCCGGCAGGCCCAGGTACTCGACCAGGGTCTGGCCGACCGGCGCGTCATCAGGCAGTTCCAGCAGGCCCGAGGCATCGGTGTCCAAGCCCAGTTCCTTGGCGGAGCACAGCATGCCGTTGGATTCGACGCCGCGCAGCTTGGCCGGCTTGATTGCCAGCTCGCCGATCTGCGCGCCAACCATGGCCAGCGGTGCAACCAGGCCCGGGCGCGCGTTCGGCGCACCGCAGACGATCTGCAGCAGTTCGCCCTGCCCTGCGTCGACCTTGCACACCTGCAGGCGGTCAGCTTCGGGATGGCGCACGGCTTCGACGATGCGTGCCACGACCACGTGCTGCAGGCCGTTGCCGAGCGCGGTCACTTCTTCCACTTCCAGGCCGATGGCGGTCAGCACCGCGCTCAGTTCATCGCGCGAGGCAGAGGTCGGGACGTGGCTGCGCAGCCAGTTTTCGGAGAATTTCATGGTGTCACCCTGGTGGGCCCGGCGCATGCGCCTGGGCCTGCGTTGTTGAGTCCGCCGGGCGTGGCCCGGCGCTACCTGATGCGTTACACGAACTGTTTCAGGAACCGCACGTCGTTCTCGAAGAACGCGCGCAGGTCGTTGACGCCGTAGCGCAGCATCGCAAAGCGCTCCACGCCCAGGCCGAAGGCGAAGCCGGTGTAGCGCTCCGGATCGATGCCGACGTTACGCAGCACGTTCGGGTGGACCATGCCGCAGCCCAGCACTTCCAGCCAGCGGGTGCTGCCGTCGGGCTGCTGCCAGGCGATGTCCACTTCCGCGCCGGGTTCAACGAACGGGAAGTAGCTGGGGCGGAAGCGCATTTCGAAATCGCGCTCGAAGAAGGCGCGCACGAACTCGGCCAGCGTGCCCTTCAGGTCGGCGAAGGTGGAGTGCTCATCCACCAGCAGGCCTTCGACCTGATGGAACATCGGCGAATGGGTCTGGTCGCTGTCGCTGCGGTACACCTTACCGGCGGCGATCATGCGCAGCGGCGGCTGGTGTTCACCCATGTAACGCACCTGCACACCGGAGGTATGCGTGCGCAGCAGGCGGCCATCGCCGAAGTAGAAGGTGTCGTGCATGGCGCGCGCCGGGTGGTGCGGCGGGAAGTTCAGCGCCTCGAAGTTGTGCCAGTCGTCTTCGATTTCCGGACCCTCGGACAGCTCGTAGCCCAGCCGGCCGAAGATGCCGGTGATGCGTTCCAGGGTGCGGGTGATCGGGTGCAGGCCGGCGCGGTCGCCGTTGCGGCCCGGCAGGGTGATGTCGATCGCTTCGGCGGCCAGTCGCGCATCCAGTGCGGCGTTTTCCAGCACGGCCTTGCGCTCGCCCAGCGCGCTGGACAGCGCGTCACGGGCCTGGTTGATGGCTTCACCGGCGGCCTTGCGCTCGTCAGCCGGCAGGGTGCCGAGCTGCTTGAGCTGGGCGGTGATGCTGCCGCTCTTGCCGAGCAGGGCCACGCGCAGCTGTTCCAGCGTGTCGGGGCTCTGTGCGGCGGCCACATCGGCCAGCGCCTGGGTGGTGAGGGATTGGATGTCGCTCATGGGGGGGCCGGAACTCCAGTCGGTCTGCCATCGCGATGCGCGAAGGGCCGACCCCTGTCGCCACCGCCGGTCCCCGCACCGCGCGCCTGCGGCGTTGCCGGGACCCAAAAAAGAATGGGGAAGGACTTGCGCCCTTCCCCATGCATTGCCTCTACCTGACACCGTTCCCGTTGAACGGCAACGGCATCGGGAAGGACTTATGCCGCCAGTGCGCCCTTGGCCTTTTCGGCCAGTGCAGCAAAACCAGCTGCGTCGTGCACGGCGATATCAGCCAGGACCTTACGGTCGAGGGTGATGCCGGCCTTCAGCAGGCCGTTCATGAAGCGGCTGTAGCTCAGGCCGTTGATGCGGGCAGCCGCATTGATACGGGTGATCCACAGCGAACGGAAGTTGCGCTTCTTCTGCTTACGGCCGATGTAGGCGTACTGCTGTGCCTTGATGACCGCCTGCTTGGCGACGCGGAAGACCTTGCGACGAGCGTTGTAGTAGCCCTTCGCCAGATCAAGGATTTTCTTGTGGCGGCGACGCGCCTGTACGCCACGCTTAACTCGTGCCATTTTTCAGTTCCTCAGAGGTAAGGGAGCATGCGGTCCAGACGGCCTGCGTCTTCTGCACGGACATGGCCCGTCTGACGCAGATTACGCTTACGCTTGGTCGCTTTCTTCGTGAGGATGTGGCTACGGTTGGCGTGGCCGCACTTGTACTTGCCCGAGGCGGTCTTGCGGAAACGCTTGGCCGCTGCCCGGTTGGTCTTGATCTTGGGCATTGCAATGTCCTTGATGGGGGTGACCCTGGTTTCTGACTGATCTGGCGGTGGCCTGGGCCACTCTTTCCGTCCTGCCATGATCGGCGTACGACCCGTCCTGGGTGGGTCGAGCCGGGCATGATACAGGCAAAACCGCCCTGCCACCAGCCCCTGCAACCCTCAAACTTCCTGCAGCAAAAGCAAAGGGACGCCAATGGCGCCCCTTCACCCTGAACCATTCAGCCAAGCGCCCCGAAAGGCAGCCCCGCAGGCCTCAGGTCTTCTTCTTCGGCGCGATCATCATGACCATCTGACGCCCTTCCAGGCGTGGACGGGATTCGATGACGATGTCCTCGCCCAGATCGGTCTCGATCCGGTTGGCCATCTCGCGACCCAGTTCCTGGTGGCTCATTTCACGGCCACGGAAGCGGATGTTGACCTTGATCTTGTCGCCTTCCTCAAGGAAACCGCGCATCTTGCGCAGCTTGATCTGGTAGTCGCCCTCGTCCGTGACCGGACGGAACTTCACTTCCTTGATCTCGACCTGCTTGGTCTTCTTCTTGGCCTCGCTGGCCTTCTTCTGCGCTTCGAACTTGAACTTGCCGAAATCCATGATCTTGCAGACCGGCGGATCGGCCTGCGGCTGGATTTCAACCAGGTCCAGGCCTTCATCTTCGGCCATGGACAGCGCTTCGTCGCGCGACAACACGCCGATCATTTCTCCGTCACTGCCGATCACGCGGACGCGCGGCACACGGATTTCCTGATTCTTGCGGTTCTGTTTGTTGTCAGGTGTGCTGATATTACGTTCTCCCAAGGGTATCGAACCGGTCCGGGCGTTTATTCACCCGGACCGGACCTTTGCTTACGCGCCCTCGGCGTGGAGCCGCTCGATGAAGGCCTGCAGGCTCATGCTGCCAAGGTCTTCGCCAGAACGCGTACGCACCGCCACAGCTCCATTTTCCTTCTCGCGGTCACCGATGACCAGCAGATAAGGCACGCGCTGCAACGTATGCTCGCGGATTTTATAACCGATCTTCTCGTTACGCAAATCGGAGCTGACGCGGAAGCCTTGCTCCGCAAGGGTTTTGGTCACGCCCGCGACGTATTCAGCCTGGGCATCGGTGATGTTGGCCACCACCACCTGGGTCGGCGCCAGCCAGGCCGGGAACTGGCCGGCGTGGTGCTCGATCAGGATGCCCAGGAAACGCTCCATCGAGCCGACGATGGCACGGTGCAGCATGACCGGGTGCTTCTTCTGGCTGTTTTCGTCCACGTACTCGGCGCCCAGGCGGCCCGGCATCATGAAGTCGACCTGCATGGTGCCCAGCTGCCAGGTACGGCCGATCGCGTCCTTCAGGTGGTACTCGATCTTCGGGCCGTAGAAGGCACCCTCGCCCGGCAGCTCCTGCCATTCCACGCCACAGGCGGTCAGCGCCGAGCGCAGCGCACCTTCGGCCTTGTCCCAGGTGGCGTCGTCACCCAGGCGCGATTCCGGGCGCAGGGCGATCTTGATCTGGATCTCGTCGAAACCGAAGTGCTGATAGACCGCCAGCGCCTGCTGGTGGAACGCGGTCACTTCCGATTCGATCTGGTTCTCGGTGCAGAACACATGGCCGTCGTCCTGGGTGAAACCACGCACGCGCAGGATGCCGTGCAGCGCGCCGGACGGCTCGTTGCGGTGGCAGGAACCGAACTCACCGTAGCGGATCGGCAGGTCGCGGTAGCTGTGCAGGCCCTGGTTGAACACCTGGACATGGCCCGGGCAGTTCATCGGCTTGACCGCGTAGGTGCGCTTCTCCGATTCGGTGAAGAACATGTTGTCCTGGTAGTTGTCCCAGTGGCCGGACTTCTTCCACAGGCTCACGTCGAGGATCTGCGGGCAGCGCACTTCGCCGTAGCCGCTGCTGCGGTAGACCTTGCGCATGTACTGCTCGACCACCTGCCACAGCGCCCAGCCCTTGGGGTGCCAGAACACCAGACCCGGGGCCTCTTCCTGCAGGTGGAACAGGTCCTGCTGCTTGCCGATGCGGCGGTGGTCGCGCATTTCGGCTTCTTCGATGCGCTTGATGTACGCCTCAAGCTGCTTCTTGTCGGCCCAGGCGGTGCCGTAGATGCGCTGCAGCTGTTCGTTCTGCGCATCGCCACGCCAGTAGGCACCGGAAATGCGGGTCAGCTTGAAGGCCTTCAGGAAGCGCGTGTTCGGCACGTGCGGGCCGCGGCACATGTCCACATATTCCTGGTGGTAATACATGCCCATCGCCTGGATATCGTCGGACATGTCCTCGATCAGGCGCAGCTTGTAGTCCTCGCCACGGGCCTTGAAGATCTCGACCACTTCAGCGCGCGGCGTCACCTTCTTGATGACGTCGTAATCCTGGGCGATCAGCTCGCCCATGCGCTTCTCGATGGCGGCCATGTCTTCCGGCGTGAAAGGGCGCTCGGAATAGATGTCGTAGTAGAAGCCCTCGGCGATGACCGGGCCGATCACCATCTTCACGTCCGGGTACAGCTGCTTGACGGCGTGGCCGACCAGGTGGGCGCAGGAGTGGCGGATGATTTCCACGCCCTCCTCGTCCTTGGCGGTGATGATGCGCAGGCTGGCATCGTGGTCGATGACGTCGCTGGCATCGACCAGCACGCCATCAACGGCGCCGGCGATGGTGGCCTTGGCCAGGCCGGCGCCGATCGACTGGGCGACGTCCATGACGCTGACGGGATTTTCGAATTCGCGGCGGCTGCCGTCGGGAAGGGTGATATTGATCATCGCAATGGCTTCGTGCGGGGCCCGCTCGGGCGGGCTGGAAAGCGGTCCGGGCGGTGCCCGGGCAATAAAAAAGCGCCGCGAGGGCGCCTGCGGAACAGGGCCTTCGGGGGCAGGTCAGCGGTGGGCGGTGGTAGTGCTCATGTCGCACGCTCGGCCGGCGCTGGGCGCGGGCCACCTTGTTCCAGTCAGGGTTCTGCGACGATCTTAAACCAGCGCGCAGGAAAGCCCAAGGTGCAGCTCCGGCCACCCCTGAACCGGGATCGCTGGCAGCGGGAAATCGCAATGATTACCATGTGCGCGCAGCCATCTCCGTTGGCAGCTTGACCGATTCCTCCAGGACCCCTCCGCCATGCGCCCCGCGTACCTTCCGGCCTGCGCAGCCCCTGCGCACGTGGCCCCCATCCAGACACTTGTACCGCCAGGTGCCCGGCAATGATCACCGTGGGCCTGCCGTCGCTGGGCTTCTGCAGCCTGGCCGTGCTGTCGGCGATGTTCTCCGCGCTCGCGTTTTACGCCGCCTCGCCGCACTGCCGCTGGCCGCGCGTGCGCCGTGCCGGCCGCTTGGGACGGCAGATCGGCCTGGTCGCCACGGTCGCCTCGCTGTGGCTGTGGATGGCCGAACTGGGCGTCGCCGCCGGTCTGGTGGCGATGGTGTGCACCTGGATGTTGGTGGCCCTGCTGCTGCCGGCGCTGGCGGCCTGGCACCGCCCGGCGGTGGATGGCAGCGCACGGGAGCCGCGCTGATGTGGATGCGCGCCCTGTCGGGCCTCTTCGTCGGGTTTTTCCTTGCCGCCGCTGCCACCGGCCTGCTGACCTGGCTGCCGCCGGGGCCGTGGCCGAGCGCGGTGGTGCCGGCCCTGATCGCCTTCGTCCCGCTGTGGATGCTGGCGGCGCTGTGGGCCTTCAGTTTCCGCACCGTGGCGCGCGCCTGGCTGGTGCCTGCCGGCTGCGCCGCCGCCGGCTTCGCCGTGTTGTGGCTGCTGCGCCTGAGCGGCGCGGTGCAATGAGAACGAGCGCATGAAATTCAGTTCGCAGACCCTGCGTACCTTCACCACCCTGCACACCTGGGTCGGCCTGGTGGCCGGCTTCGGCCTGTTCGTGGCGTTCTATGCCGGCGCCCTCACCCTGTTCCACCACGATCTGCCGGTGTGGCAGACGCCGGGCGCGGCCAGCGTGCTGCCGGCCGGGCTGGACGACGCGCAGTACCTGCTGGACGACGTGCTGGCCAAGCACCCGGAAGCACGCCGCCATGTCGGCATGACCTTCCCCGGTGCCGAGCACCCGCAGCCGCTGGCCTACTGGCAGGGCGCCGACGGCGGCTGGCGCTATGCCTGGCCCGGCAACACCGGCGGCAGCGCCACGCCACCGCAGGCGGGCCTGGCCGAGCTGGTCAACGAACTGCACTACAGCCTTGGCCTGCCGGTCGCCGGCATCTACGTGATGGGCATCGTCAGCCTGCTGTACGGCATGGCCTTGCTCAGCGGCCTGGTCATCCACCTGCCCAAGCTGCTGGGCGACCTGTTCGCGCTGCGCCCGGGCCGCAACCTCAAGCAGATGTGGCAGGACGCGCACAACGTGATCGGCGTGCTCAGCCTGCCGTTCCACCTGATGTTCGCGGTGACCGGTGCCCTGCTCTGCTTGGTCTTCATCCAGATCGCCCTGCTCAACCCGCTCATCTTCGAAGGCAAGGCGATGCAGGTGGTGCCGGCGGCGATGGATACCGCGCCGGTGCGCGAAGCCTCGGGCGTGCCAGCCGCGCCGGGCAGCCTGCGCGAGCTGCATGCGCGCGCGCTCGAGGTGGCCCGCGCACAGGGCGTGACCGATTTCGAACCGGCCTACCTGAAGCTGGCCAACAGCGGCGATGCCAACGCCACCATCGAGATCATCGGCGAATCCAGCGGCACGCTTGGGCCGCTGGGCTCGGTGGCGCTGGACGTGGCCAGCGGCCGCGTACTGGCCAGCCAGCTGCCCGGCCACCGCGATGCCAACCACGCCACGCTCAGCGCCGCCTATGCCCTGCACTTCGGCGAGTTCGGCAACGGCGTGGTGGTCTGGCTGTACTTCCTGCTGGGGCTAGGCGGTGCCTTCCTGTTCTACTCGGGCAACCTGCTGTGGATCGAATCACGGCGCAAGCGCCGGCAGCCGCAGCAGCCGCGCGCGGGGGTGAACATGGCGCGGGCCACGGTGGGCGTGTGCATCGGCCTGTGCGTGGCGATCTCGGTAGCCTTTGTCACCGCGCTGGTGCTTGAATGCATCTCCCCGGCGGCGGTGGACCACGGCATCCGCTGGGCCTGCTTCGGCACCTGGGCCGCGTGTGCGCTGTGGGCCGCCGTGCGTCGGCCGGCGCAGGCCGCGCGCGAGCTGCTGTGGGCCGCGGCCATCAGCACTGCGCTGGTACCCGTGATGCATGGCTCGCTCAACGGCGACTGGCCGTGGCTGGCCGCCGCGCGCGGGCTGTGGCCGCTGTTCTGGATCGACGTGGTGGCCCTGGCGATGGCCTTCGGCTTCGCCCGGCTGGCAGTGGCCAGCCAGCGCCGCGCCCGTGATGGCGACCCCAACAGCGTGTGGGCCAATTGAGGACACCGCCGGGCATGGCCCGGCGCCAACGCGTTACTGCGGGTAACGGCTGACTTCGATCAGGTTCCCGTCCGGATCGCGGAAGTACACCGACTCGATCGGCCCCAAGGCACCGGTGCGCGGCACCGGACCCTCTTCCACCGCGACGCCCTGCGCCTGCAGGTGGGCCAGTACATCGGCCGTGGCCGCACGCGTGACCAGGCACAGATCGGCGCTGCCCGGGGTTGGCCGCACGGCATGCGGCTGCAGCGGCGCACTGGCTGGGTGCAGGTTGATCTTCTGCCGGCCGAACTGCAGCGCGGTGCGGCCGGCGCCGAAGCCCACGACCTGCATGCCGAGCACGCGTTGGTAGAAATCACAGCTGCGGTCGATGTCGGCGACGGTAAGGACCAGGTGGTCGAGGCGTTCGATGAGGATCATGCCCGCAGCTTAGCGCTGCGGGCGTGGTGTCGATGTGCGCGGTCGGGCGGCCGGTGTTGCGGCATTGCGCCCGTGCGGCGGGCTCAATCGCCGACGCGGACCTTGTGCCACGGTGCGAGCATGGCGTTGAGCAGGCTGGCCTGCTCGTCATCGCCGGTCAGTTCCCACATGAACACGCCGGCCAGGCCCTGCTCGCGGGCGAACTGCGCGCGCAGGCCGATCGAGCGCGGGTCTTCGTAGCTGATGAAGATCTTCTGGGCCGCGTTGTACAGCCACGGGCTCTGCGCCTGTGGCTGCCAGTGCTTCGTCCAGCCCGGCTGGTCCAGATAGCGCGACTTGATCACCCGCCAGTCACCGGCATCGGCCGGTGCGCTGTAGGCCTGGTACAGGCCATCGGGCGCGTCACCGGTGACCTTGAACCCGCGCCCGTAGAAAGGCACGCCCAGCACCAGCTTGTCGGCCGGCACCCCGTGTTCGCGGTAGTACTGCACGGCGCCGGCGACGTTGTTCCAGCGCCGCAGTTCCGGCGCCAGCGGGTCGGCCGGCACTTCATGCAGCGGCGCATTGAAGGTCGACACCGCCGAGAAGCCGGTGCCCATGTCATAGCTCATCAGGTTGATGAAATCGAACACCTTGGCCAGCGCCGGCAGGTCGTAGCTGGCGGCCGGGTCATAGGGGCCATCGGTCTGCAGGCGGCCGGCCGCGAGCGCGGCGGTCAGCAGCATCGGTTGGCCGCGCTTGCGGCCACGCGCATCCAGCGCCACGCGGAAGGCCTGAGCGAGTCGGGTCATGTTTGCGCGGTCCTGCGGGCGATGGGCGAGCTCCTTTGGGCCACCACTGACCGGGAATTCCCAGTCGATGTCCACGCCGTCGAAGCTGCCTGCGTACTTCTCGAAGAACAGCGCCATGCAGGAATCAACCAGGCGCTTGCGGCTGGCCTCGGTCAGCGCGGCATCGGAGAAGCCGCCTGCGCCCCAGCCGCCGATGGAGATCAGCGTGCGCAGGTGCGGGTGCGCCTTCCTCAGTTCGGCCAGCGCGGCGAAGTTGTTCGGCGCTTCGGCACCCACCGTGCAGCGCCCCGCCTCGAGGGTGGAGAACGCGTAGAACAGGTGGGTGAGGCGATCGGCCGGAATGTGCGACACCGGGTAGCGCTCGGCCGAACCGCCGGGATAGTAGGCACCGTAGATCGGCGGCTGCGCCGCGTGGCTGGCGGCAGGAACGGCGGCGGCGGTCAGCAGGGCAAGCCCGGCGATGGTCTGGCGCAACATGAAAACTCCCGGTTGGTAGAGTCGAGCGTGATCGACTCTACACGGCGGGGAGCCCGTAGAGTCGAGCTTGCTCGACTGCGCTGCAACCAAGCAGTCGAGCAAGCTCGACGCTACGAAAGGCGCGGAATCGCAGGCAAAGAAAAAGCGGGCCGAAGCCCGCTTTTTCATTTTCGAAGGGGTGAGGACCAACGGTCCTCACCTACCGTCATCGACCGGAGGTCGATTACTCGGCGCTGGCGCCTTCGCCTTCTTCGACGGCCTTCATCGACAGGCGGATACGGCCCTGCTTGTCGACTTCCAGGACCTTGACCTTGACCACATCGCCTTCCTTCAGCACGTCGCCGACCTTCTCGACGCGGTCGCTGGAGATCTGCGACACGTGGACCAGACCGTCCTTGCCCGGCAGGATCGTGACGAACGCACCGAAGTCCATGATCTTGGCGACCTTGCCTTCGTAGATGCGGCCCGGCTCGACGTCCGAGGTGATCTGCTCGATGCGGGCCTTGGCGGCCTGGGCAGCGATGGCGTTGACCGAAGCGATGACGATGGTGCCGTCATCCTGGATGTCGATCTGGGTGCCGGTTTCCTTGGTGATGGCCTGGATGGTCGAGCCACCCTTGCCGATCACTTCGCGGATCTTGTCCGGGTGGATCTTGATGGTCAGAAGGCGCGGCGCGTAGTCCGACAGCTCTTCACGCGGAGCGGTCAGGCCGTGGGCCATTTCGCCCAGGATGTGCAGACGGCCAGCCTTGGCCTGCTGCAGAGCCTGCTTCATGATCTCTTCGGTGATGCCTTCGATCTTGATGTCCATCTGCAGGGCGGAGATGCCCTCAGCGGTACCGGCAACCTTGAAGTCCATGTCGCCCAGGTGATCTTCGTCACCCAGGATGTCGGACAGGACGACGAAGCGATCGCCTTCCTTGACCAGGCCCATGGCGATACCGGCAACCGGTGCCTTCACCGGCACGCCGGCGTCCATCAGGGCCAGCGACGAACCGCAGACCGAGGCCATCGACGAGGAACCGTTCGACTCGGTGATTTCCGAGACGACGCGGATGGTGTACGGGAAGGATTCCAGCGACGGCATCACAGCCAGCACGCCGCGCTTGGCGAGGCGACCGTGGCCGATTTCGCGGCGCTTCGGGCCCATCATGCGGCCGGTCTCACCCACCGAGTATGGGGGGAAGTTGTAGTGGAACAGGAAGTTTTCCTTGTACTCACCGGAGACGGCATCGATGACCTGGCCATCACGGGCGGTGCCCAGGGTGATGGTCACGATGGCCTGCGTTTCACCGCGGGTGAACAGCGAGGAACCGTGGGTACGCGGCAGGATGCCGGTCTGCACGGCGATCGGGCGGACGGTGTCC
This sequence comes from Stenotrophomonas sp. SPM, assembly GCF_003105135.1. Lineage (NCBI taxonomy): Bacteria > Pseudomonadati > Pseudomonadota > Gammaproteobacteria > Lysobacterales > Lysobacteraceae > Stenotrophomonas > Stenotrophomonas sp. SPM. Next base: position 27,661 of record NZ_QETL01000015.1, read on the forward strand.
AGCTGACGGCCGTCGATGCGGACCTTGGTGTCCAGCACCGAGTTGCGCATGGTGCTGTATTCCAGCTCGCCGAATTCCTTCGACAGCTCGGCCGGGTTCCAGCCTTCAGCGGCCACGCGGCCAGCCAGGCTTTCGACCACGTCCTTCTTGATCGCCGAGATGGCGTCACGGCGCTGCAGCTTGTCGCGCACCTGGAAGGCTTCGCCCAGGCGCGGGCCGATGGCTTCCTGCAGGGCGCTGATCAGCGCGTCGTTCTTGGCCGGGGCCACCCAGGTCGACGGCTTGGTGCCGGCTTCCACGGTCAGCTCGTTGATCGCGTTGATGACCTTCTGCATTTCGCGGTGACCGAAGGTCACGGCGCCCAGCATCACGTCTTCGGACAGCAGCGCGGCTTCGGATTCAACCATCAGCACGGCGTTGGCGGTACCGGCAACGACCAGTTCCAGCTCCGATTCCTTCAGCTCCGACACGGTCGGGTTGAGGATGTATTCGCCGTTCTTGTAACCGACCTTGGCGGCGGCGATCGGACCCTTGAACGGGGTACCGGCCAGCGACAGGGCAGCCGAGGCACCGATCAGGGCCGGGATGTCACCGTCGATTTCCGGGTTCAGCGACATCACCGTGGCGATGATCTGGACTTCGTTCTTGTAGTCTTCCGGGAACAGCGGACGGATCGGACGGTCGATCAGACGCGAGATCAGGGTTTCCTTCTCGGTCGCGCGGCCCTCGCGCTTGAAGAAGCCACCCGGGATACGGCCACCTGCGTAGAACTTCTCCTGATAGTCACAGGTCAGGGGGAAGAAATCCTGGCCTTCGCGCGCGCTCTTGGCGGCAACGGCGGAGACCAGCAGCACGGTGTCGTCGAACTTGACGATGACGGCGCCACCGGCCTGACGGGCGATTTCGCCGGTTTCAAGCGTGACGGTGTGCTTGCCGTACTGGAAGGTTTTGGTGATTTTTGCCACGGAGGGTGTCCTTGGGGATGCTGTCTGCGAATTTGGACCGTCGGCGACCCTTGCCGCCAGCGGGTGACCGGATCGTTCCGGTCTGAATCGGTATTCCGGTGCTACAAAACAAAACCGCGGCGCATCGCTGCGCCGCGGGGGATTCTTTGCTTAGCGACGCAGGCCAAGCTTTTCGATCAGGGCCTTGTAACGCTCGACGTCCTTCTTCTTCAGGTAGTCGAGCAGGCTGCGACGGCGGTTGACCATCTGCAGCAGGCCGCGGCGGCTGTGGTGGTCCTTCTTGTGGGTCTTGAAGTGGCCGGTCAGCAGTTCGATGCGGGCGGTCAGCAGGGCAACCTGGACTTCCGGGGAGCCGGTGTCAGCCGAGCTGCGCTTGTTGTCTTCAATGACCTTCTGGGTGTCGATCGACATTTTCTTTTTTCTCTGTGATGCGTGGCCGGCAGGAACGCGCTTCGCGCACCGCCAGGCTCGCCGTGAACTACGAGGGTGAAACCTGCGCGAGGCAGGTTGCCGGAAAACGGCCGCGAAATTGTAACGGTCAGGGGCTCCAGGAACAAGGACCGGGGCTGAACCGCCCTGCCCCGGTCAGAGGTTGAAGCGGCGCTGCGGGGCCAGCAGGCCACTGTCGTCGACCTGCCCCAGGCCCTGGACAGCATCGTCCGGCCCGTACACGGCCACCAGGCCGCGCGGCCAGGAGGCATCGCGCTGGCGCTGGCCGACACAGAAGCGGTGCGCCTGTTCAGCGTCGAGGTCGACCCGCGGGTATTCGGCCAGGCCGGCGGCCAGCGGCAGCAGCAGCGCGTCCATGCCGGCCTCGTCGCCGGACTCGACCATCGCCCGCAGCTGGTCCAGGGTGACCATGGCCGGAGCGTGGAACGGCTCGACCCACAGTCGGCGCAGCGCGCTGATATGGGCGCCACAGCCCAGCGCCTCGCCGAGGTCGCGGGCCAGGCTGCGGATGTAGGTGCCCGAACCGCAGGTCACCCGCAGCCGCAGGCGCTCGGCCTGCTGCTCGACCACCTCGATGGCATGCACCTGCACCTCGCGCTCGGGCGCCTCGATGACGTCACCACGGCGGGCCTTCACATACAGTGGCTCACCGCCCTGCTTCAGCGCCGAATAGATCGGGGCGCGCTGAAGGATGCTGCCGGTCAGCGGCGCCAGTGCGGCCTGCAGGGCCTCGGCGCTGACCGCCGGGACCGGGCGCTGCAGCAGCACCTGGCCTTCGGAATCATCGGTATCGGTGGTCTGTCCGAGCTGGATCTCGGCGTCATAGGCCTTGGCCGAGCCCAGCAGAAGGCCGGCGATCTTGGTCGCCTCGCCGAAGCACAGCGGCAGCAGGCCGGTGGCCAGCGGGTCGAGGCTGCCGGTATGGCCACCCTTCTCGGCACGGAACAGGCGGCGGGCCACCTGCAGGGCGGCGTTGGAGCTCATGCCGGTCGACTTGTCGAGCAGCAGGATGCCATCCAGGCGACGGAACTGAATTCGGGTCATGACGGGATTTTGTAGAGTCGAGCCATGCTCGACTGCCGAAGCGCGGCCAGCGTCCGGCCTCGCACGAGCAGAATGGAAAACGCCGGGCATCACCCGGCGCAAGCTTATTCTTCGTCGCTCTCGCGACGCTTCTCCGCGGCCAGCGTATCGGGCAGGTCGCGCAGGATGTTGTCGATGTGCTCACCACGGTCGACCGAGTCGTCGTAGTGGAAATGCAGCTCCGGCACATGTCGCAGCTTCATCGCGCGGGCCAGGTCCATGCGCAGGCGGTAGCCCAGCTCCTTCAGGCCGGCCACGGCTTCGGCCGAACGTTCCGGCATCAGCGCGGTGACGAACACCTTGGCATGGGCCATGTCGCGGGTGATTTCCACGTCGGACACGCTCACCGAGGGCAACCCGTGCTCGCGCACGGCGTTGTGCACCAGGGTGCCGAGTTCACGGCGCAGCTGGGCGGAGACACGGTCGGTTCGATGGAAAGTCTTGGGCACGAGATGCTCTTGGTTCAGTTGTCGCCCGACCAACGGTCGGGCGCTACCTTTGATTCGATTGTCGCCCGACCAACGGTCGGGCGCTACATGTGCGTGGTGCGGCCCGACCGTTGGTCGGGCCACCTTGCAGCATTACAGGGTGCGCGGCACTTCGATACGCTCGAAGCACTCGATCTGGTCACCCGGCTTGACGTCGTTGTAGGCCTTCACCGCGATACCGCATTCGGTACCGTTGCGGACTTCCTCGACGTTCTCCTTGAAGCGGCGCAGCGATTCCAGCTCGCCCTCGAAGATCACCACGCTGTCGCGCAGCACGCGGATCGGCTTGTTGCGCTTGACCACGCCCTCGATGACCATCGAGCCGGCAACCGCACCCAGCTTGGAGCTGCGGAAGACGTCGCGGACCTCGGCGATACCGATGATCTCTTCGCGGATCTCCACGCCCAGCAGACCGGATGCCACCTGCTTCACCTGGTCGATCACGTCATAGATGATCGAGAAGTAACGCAGGTCCACGCCGTTGGATTCGATGATGCGACGGGCCGAAGCGTCCGCACGCACGTTGAAGCCGATGACGGTGGCCTTCGAAGCGGCGGCCGAATTGGCGTCCGACTCGGTGATGCCGCCCACGCCGGAGTGGATCACGTTGATGCGGATGTCTTCGTTGGACAGCGCGACCAGTGCCTGGCTCAGGGCCTGCACCGAACCCTGCACGTCGGCCTTGATGACCAGGTTGAGGACCTGCTGGCCCTCGCCCTTGCCGAGGGTCGCCATGATGTCTTCCATGCGGCTGCCAGCGGTGGCGACCAGGCGCGATTCGCGGCGCTTGGTCTCACGCTGCTGGGCAACGTCCTTGGCCAGTCGCTCGTCCTCGACGACCACGAAGTCGTCACCGGCTTCCGGCACGCCGGACAGGCCCAGGACCTGCACCGGGATGGACGGACCGGCGAACTCCGGCTGCTTGCCGGTTTCGTCGAACAGCGCACGCACGCGGCCGTACTGGATGCCGCACACCAGGTAGTCGCCCTTCTTCAGGCGGCCCTGCTGCACCAGCACGGTGGCGACCGGGCCACGGCCCTTGTCCAGCGAGGATTCGATGACCACGCCTGCGGCGCGGCCTTCGTCGACGGCCTTCAGTTCCAGCAGTTCGGCCTGGACCGAGACGGCGTCCAGCAGGTCGTCGATGCCCAGGCCGGTCTTGGCCGAGATCTCCACCATCTGGATGTCACCACCGAAGTCTTCGGCCACGACCTGCTCGGAGAGCAGTTCGTTCTTGACCCGCATCGGGTCGGCGCCGGACTTGTCGATCTTGTTGATGGCCACGATCAGCGGCACACCCGCCGAACGGGCGTGCTGGATCGCTTCCTTGGTCTGCGGCATGACGCCGTCGTCGGCGGCAACCACCAGCACCACGATGTCGGTCAGCTTGGCACCGCGGGCACGCATCGAGGTGAACGCGGCGTGGCCCGGGGTATCCAGGAAGCTGATGACGCCCTTCGGCGTATCAACGTGGTACGCACCGATGTGCTGGGTGATGCCACCGGCTTCGCCGTGGGCAACCTTGGTGCGGCGGATGTAATCCAGCAGCGAGGTCTTGCCGTGGTCGACGTGGCCCATGATGGTGACCACCGGCGGACGCTGCACGGCTTCGCCCTGGTTTTCACCGGTCGAGGCCAGCAGTGCGTCTTCGGCGTCGTTGTCATTGGCACGGATCGCCTTGTGGCCGAGTTCTTCGGTCACCAGCGCGGCGGTGTCGTGGTCGATGGACTGGGTGATGGTGGCCATCACGCCCATCTTGAACAGCGCCTTCACCACCTCGCCGCCCTTCAGCGCGAGCTTCTGCGCCAGGTCGGCCACGGTGATGGTTTCGCCGATCGCCACTTCACGCACGACCGGTGCGGTCGGACGCTCGAACGCGTGCGGGCCAGCGTTGTTGCCACCACGCGACATGTCGCGACGGCCGCCACTCTGGTTGCGACCACCCGGACGACCGCGGTTGTTGCTGTTGTTGCTGTTGCCACGACGCGCGCGGTCGGCAGCCGACAGGTGCATCTGGCCGGCGAAACGATCGCCCGGGCCACGCTCGCTGCGCGGCGCGCTGCGGTTGTTGCGGTCGTCGTTGCGCGGCGGTGCCGGCGGTGCACCACGCGGTGCGGCCGGAGCGGCAGCCGGGGTACGCGGCGGGCGCGGCGCGGTTTCGTCGATCGGAGCGCGCTTGGGCTTGGTGGCAGCCAGGGCCTCGGCGGCCTTGGCGGCAGCTGCAGCTTCCTCGGCAGCCTTCTTCTCGGCCTCGGCACGTTCCTTGGCGGCAACTTCTTCCTCACGGGCACGGACGATGGCTTCGTCGCGCAGACGATCCTTCTCGGCCAGGGCCTGCTGTTCGGCAAGGTTGCGGGCGCGCGACTCTTCCAGCTTGCGCAGGATATCGGCGCGCTCTTCGTCCGGCGTCATGGCACGCGCACCATCCTTGACGTAGGTACGCTTCTGGCGCACCTCGACATTCACGGTCGTCTTGCTGCGACCGGAATTGACCGTCACTTCCTGCTGTTTCCGGCGGTTGAGCGTGATCTTCTTTGCAGACTGATCCGTCTCTTCCGGGGCCTGCTCGGGCTTGCCGTGCGAACGACGGAGGAAGCCCAGGAGCTTCACCTTCTCGGTGCTGGTCACGACCTGGTCGGGGCCGCTGAACTTCATGCCGGCACCGGCCAGCTGTTCCAGCAGTTTCTCGACCGGCGTGTTGACCAGTTCGGCAAGCTTGCGGATGGTGGTTTGCTGCGACATTCGGATCCTATGATCTTGTGGGCGCCCCCCCGCAGTTGGAGGTGGCGCGGATTCTACGCCCTGATCGGCTCAGGGCCCTGTTCATTGCCGGCTCATTCGCCGCGTTCCAGTCGGGCGATCTCCTCGGCACGCGCGGCCAGGATCAGCGCCGCGGCGCGCTCCTGGTCCAGCCCTTCGATGCCGAAGTCCATGACCTCGTCGGCGGCCAGGTCGGAAAGCTCCTCGCTGGTGCGCACGCCGTGGCCGGCCAACGCGTATGCGGTGGCTTCGTCCATGCCCTCAAGGGACAGCAGGTCCTGCGCCGGCTGGCCGTCTTCAAGGCCTTCCTCGACTGCCAGGGCCTCATTGAGCAGCGCATCGCGGGCACGAGCGCGCAGCTCTTCGACGATGTCCTCGTCGAAACCTTCCACGGCCAGCAGTTCGCCGACCGGGACATAAGCAATTTCTTCAACCGTACCGAAGCCTTCGCTGACCAGGATGCCGGCGATTTCCTCGTCGACTTCCAGCTTGTCCATGAACAGCTGGCGGGCCGACGACTGCTCGGCTTCCGACTTGGCGGTGACCTGGTCCTGGGTCATCACGTTCAGCTGCCAACCGGTCAGGCGGCTGGCCAGGCGCACGTTCTGGCCGCCCTTGCCGATGGCCTGGGCCAGGCGGTCTTCGGCCACGGCCAGATCCATCGAGTGCTTGTCTTCATCGACGATGATCGACTGCACTTCGGCCGGCGCCATCGCGTTGATGACGAAGTTGGCAGGGCTGTCGTTCCACAGCACGATGTCCACGCGCTCGCCATTGAGCTCGTTGGACACGGCCTGCACGCGCGAACCGCGCATGCCGATGCAGGCACCGATCGGATCGGTACGGGTATCGTGGGCCAGCACGGCGATCTTGGCGCGGTCGCCCGGGTCGCGGGCACAGGCCTTGATTTCCACCAGGCCCTGGCCGACTTCCGGCACTTCGAGCTTGAACAGCTCGATCATGAATTCCGGGGCGGCGCGGCTGATGAACAGCTGCGGGCCACGCGGTTCCGAACGCACTTCGGCCAGGTAGCCGCGCACGCGGTCACCAGCGCGCAGCACGTCGCGCGGGATGCCCTTGTCCTTCGGGATGAAACCTTCGGCGTTGCCGCCCAGGTCCACGTAGATGTTGCCGCGCTCGGCACGCTTGACCACACCGGTGATCAGCTCACCGACGCGATCCTTCCACGCATCGACGACCTGCTGGCGCTCGGCTTCGCGCACGCGCTGCACGATGACCTGCTTGGCAGCCTGGGCGGCGATGCGGCCGAAATCGGGGTTTTCGATCTGTTCTTCGATGTAGTCGCCGACGTCCACGCCTTCGGCTTCGTCGACGGCGTCCATCAGGCGGATCTGGCGGTCCGGCGATTCCATGACCACGTCATCGGCCACCACTTCCCAGCGGCGGTAGGTTTCGTAGCTGCCATCCTTGTGGTCGATGACCACGCGGGTCAGCACTTCCTCGTCGGCATAGCGCTTCTTCGCTGCGGACGCCAGGGCGGCCTCGATCGCATCGAAGATCACTTCACGCGGCACGCCCTTCTCGTTGGCGACCGCGTCCACTACCAGCAACAGTTCCTTGCTCATTGGCTCACTCCGCGCGCGGCTTCTTTGCCGCCGGCTCGTTGGAAGAAGAATTCTTGTCCGGCTTCGGACGCTTCGGCGCCGGGCCGGTCGGCTTGCTCGGGGCCAGGCCCAGGGCAACCCAGTCCGGCATGATCCGGGCCTTGTCGATGTTGTCGGCCGACACGACCACTTCGGTCTTGTCGACGATGAAGGTGATGGTGTCCGCAGCCTCGTCGGTCGCTTCGATGCGGCCCTGCAGGCGACGACGGTTGTCCTGCGGCAGCTTCAGCGTGACCTTGGCCATTTCGCCCAGGTGACGGCCGAACTGCTCCAGGTTGAACAGCGGACGGTCGACGCCCGGCGAAGACACTTCCAGCGTGTAGTTGCCGCTGATCGGGTCTTCGACGTCCATCTGCGCGGACACTTCGCGGCTCACGCGCTCGCAGTCGTCCACGTTGATGATGCGCTCGGGCTGTTCAGCCAGCGGCACGTCGATGTAAAGGCGCAGGGTCGCACCGCCGGGGGCCGGCAGATACTCAACGCCCAGCAGCTCCAGGCCCAGCGACACAACGGTCGGGCCGAGCAGATTCGCGATGTCGGTTGCCTTGTCGCTCACAGCCTGCCTTGATCTCTTGGTTGGGTGCCGGCCACGGCCGGCGGGGAAAACATGACGCCCCGGAAACGACAAAGGGCCCGCTGGGCCCCTTTTTCCGGAAAGACTCCGGTGACTGGATTCCGGTTGCAACGCGCTGCGTAAGCGTGTTGCGAGCCCTCCTTCCGGACCGGGTCTCCCGTGGGGGAGGCCGCCTTCAGGGGTACTGCCTAGGCCGCTGATGATAGCGGCTGCACCTCGCTGGTGCAAGGCTTGGACCGGCTTGCTGCACCGGCAGTCGAGCATGGCTCGACTCTACAAACAGGCGGAACCCCAAAGAAAAACGCCTTCGAAGCAGGACTTCGAAGGCGATCTCTTTACTTGGTAGCGGGGGCAGGATTTGAACCTGCGACCTTCGGGTTATGAGCCCGACGAGCTGCCAGACTGCTCCACCCCGCATCAGAAGCGGAATTATGAGGGATGGCTTCAAAACATGCAAGCTTTTCCTCATTCATCAAACCGGTTGGCGCCGATCTGAAGTTGGTAGCGGGGGCAGGATTTGAACCTGCGACCTTCGGGTTATGAGCCCGACGAGCTGCCAGACTGCTCCACCCCGCACCGGAAGTGTTTGAACTGCTGCCCTGCTCTTTCGAGGAGGGCTACCGCAACGATGTTCTGGCTGAACCGCTGCAGTGACAACTCAGGCTGCGCATATTACACGAAACGCGCAGCTTTGTGTCAACTTTTATGCAAGATGCGCAAATGCCTGCTGGCACCAGACCATGATCGGGTTCCAGGCCAGGCCCAGGGCCAGCAGCGCCAGGGCATTCACGCCCAGCACCACGCCCAGCACGCGGTCGTTGTTGCGCGGCATGGCCTCGCCCACCGGCTCATCGAAGTACATGACCTTGATGACGCGCAGGTAGTAGAAGCAGCCGACCACGGCGCACAGCACGCCGAGGATGGCCAGCCACAGCAGGCCGCCGTTGACGGCAGCGCCGAGCACGGCCAGCTTGGTCCAGAAGCCCAGGAACGGCGGGATGCCGGCCAGCGACGCCATGATGCACAGCACCAGGCCGGCCATCCACGGGTTGCGGGCGTTCAGGCCCTTGAAGTCCTCGATGTTCTCGGCTTCAAAGCCGGCGCGCGACAGGGCGATGATCGCACCGAAGGCGGCGGTGGACATGATGGCGTAGGCCAGTGCGTAGAACAGCGCGGCGGCATAGCCCTGCGCGCCGCCACCGGCGATGCCCATCAGCAGGAAGCCGATGTGCGACACGGTGGAGAACGCCAGCATGCGCTTGAGGTTGCTCTGCGCGATCGCCATCAGGTTGCCGATGACCAGCGACACGGCGGCCAAGCCGGCGATCAGCAGCTGCAGTTCGGTCGACAGCGGGCCCACGCCCATTTCCAGCAGGCGGTAGGCCATGCCGAAGGCGGCCAGCTTCGGTGCCGAGCTGATGAACAGCGCGATCGGCGCCGGGGCACCCTGGTAGACGTCGGGCAGCCACATGTGGAACGGAGCGGCACCCAGCTTGAAGGCCACGCCGGCGATCATGAAGACCGCACCGGTGATCAGCAGCACGCGCTCATCCGAATGCGGGATGGCGGCCTGGATGGCATCCAGGTGCAGGCTGCCGGTGGCGCCGTAGATCAGCGACATGCCGTACAGCAGCAGGCCCGACGCCAGCGAACCGAGCACGATGTACTTCATCGCCGCTTCCGAGGCCAGGCCGCTGTCGCGGTTGCTGGCGACCAGTGCGTAGGAGCACAGGGCCAGCAGTTCCAGGCCCAGGTAGACCATCAGCAGGCTGCCGGCCGAGACCAGGATCATCATGCCGGCGGTGCCGAACAGGATCAGCACCGGGATCTCGCCCTGGAACAGGTTGCGGTCGCGCAGGTAGCGCCAGCCGTAGACCAGGGTCAGGCCGCTGAGCAGCACGATCCCGGTCTTCATCACGTCCGCGGCGGTATCGCGCACGAACATGCCGTGGAAGACCTCACCCTGCCCGCCCACGCCGGTGGCGAGCATGAACAGCACCACGGCCAGTGCAGCGACCGAGAACAGGTGGGTGACGATCTTGTTCCGGTTGCTGACGAACAGATCGAGGATCATCAGGGCGAAGGCGCTGCCGATCAGCACCAGCTCGGGAGCGAGCGGTGGCAGGTCAGCGGCGGTCAATGGCAGCAGCGGCGAGGTGGTCATCATCAAATCCTGGAATTACAGCAGCTTGCTGGATGCGATCTGCATCGCCAGCTTCGCGATCGAGGGCTCCATCAGGTCGGTCAGCGGCTTGGGGTAGATGCCCAGCGCCAGCACGCCGATGGCGAACACGCTCAGCAGCGCCCATTCGCGGCCGTTGATGTCCTTCAGTTCGGCTACGTGGCTGTTGGCCACTTCGCCGAAGAAGATGCGCTTGTACAGCCACAGGGTGTAGGCCGCACCGATGATCAGGGTGGTGGCGGCGCCCAGGGCGATCCACGGATTGCGCTGGAACGCAGCCAGGATGACCATGAACTCACCGGCAAAACCACTGGTGCCCGGCAGGCCGGCATTGGCCATGAAGAACAGCATGGCGAAGGTGGCGAACCACGGCATCACGTTGACCACGCCGCCGTAATCGGCGATGCGGCGGCTGTGCATGCGGTCGTACAGCACGCCGACGCAGGAGAACATCGCACCGGACACGAAGCCGTGCGAGATCATCTGCACCATGGCGCCCTGCAGGCCCAGGCGGGCGGCATCGGCGTTGCCGGCTTCACGCACCAGCCACAGGGCGATGAAGGTGCCCAGGGTGACGAAGCCCATGTGCGCGATCGACGAATAGGCGATCAGCTTCTTCATGTCGTCCTGCACCAGGGCGACCAGACCGACGTAGATCACCGCGATCAGCGACAGCGCGATCACCAGCCAGGCCCACTCGTTGGACGCATCCGGAACGATCGGCAGGTTGAAGCGCAGGAAGCCGTAGCCACCGATCTTCAGGGCGATGGCGGCCAGGATCACCGAACCGGCGGTCGGCGCTTCCACGTGGGCGTCCGGCAGCCAGGTGTGCACCGGGAACATCGGCACCTTGACCGCGAAGGCGATCAGGAAGGCGAAGAAGATCCAGGTCTGTTCCTTGGCGCTCAGCGGCAGCGCGTACAGGTCGGCCAGCTGGAAGCTGCCACCCTTCATGTACAGGTAGATCAGCGCCACCAGCATCAGCACCGAGCCGAGGAAGGTGTACAGGAAGAACTTCATCGCGGCGTAGATGCGGCGCGGGCCGCCCCAGACACCGATGATGAGGAACATCGGGATCAGCATCGCCTCGAAGAACACGTAGAACAGCATCGCGTCCGTGGCCGAGAAGATGCCGACGGTGACGCCTTCCAGGATCAGGAAGGCCGCCACGTACTGGTTCACGCGCTTGTCGATCGCGCTCCAGGCACCCAGCAGGGCCAGCACGCCGACCAGGGTGGTCAGCAGGATCAGCGCGATGGCGATGCCATCCACGCCCAGGTTGTAGCCGATCTTGTACGCCGGGATCCACGCATGGGTCTCGACGAACTGCATGCCATCGGCAGCCGGGTTGTAGCCGCCGAGCAGCGAGAGACTCGCAACGAAGGTCAGCAGCGCCACGCCGATCGACGCCCAGCGGGCGGTCTGCGCATCACGGATCGCAAGGATCAGGGCACCGCCGAGGATCGGCAGCCAGATGAGGACACTGAGTAGGGGCCAGTTCGACACGTCTTCTTATTCCGTACAGGTCATCAACGCAGGTAATGCATCAGCACGCCCAGGAGGGCAATCAGGCCGATGATCATCGCGAAGGCGTAGTGATAGAGGAAACCGGATTGGGTACGACGCAGCACGCCGGCTGCGACGTCCACAACACGTGCCGAGAGATTGACCACGCCGTCGACGATGTTGCTGTCGATCCAGCGAGCGACCTTGCCGAGCTTGACGCTGCCACCGGCAAAACCGTCGATCCACAGCTTGTCGAAGCCGTACTTGTTTTCCAGCACCGAGACCAGCGGAGCAAAGGTCCTGCGGGCCTTGCCCGACAGGTCCGGCTTCCACAGGTAGAACAGCGCGGCCAGCAGGAAGCCTGCGACGGTCAGGAAGAACGGCGGCAGCATCATGCCGTGCAGCGCGAACGCCACCGGGCCATGGAACTCCTCGCCGAGGAAGGCCACGGTGTTCTTGGCCGGATCGTAGAAATCGACGATGCCGGTGAAGAACGTGGTCGCCTGGCCCTTGATCGCCTCGTGGGCGTGGTGGCCGGCCCAGTCGGTGCCGTGCAGCATCGGACCGATGCTGAAGAAACCGATGGCGATCGAGGGGATGGCCAGCAGGATCAGCGGCAGGGTCACCACCCACGGGGTTTCGTGCGGCTCATGCGGACCATGGCCATGGCCGTGGTCGTCATGTGCATCGCCGTGGTGCGCATCGGCGTGATGGGCATCGGCGGCATGATGGTCGTCATGGCCGTGGTCATCGTGGTGCGCGTCACGGAAGCGCTCCGGACCATGGAAGGTCAGGAACAGCAGGCGGAAGCTGTAGAAGCTGGTCACCAGCACGCCACCCAGCACTGCCCAGTAGCCGTAGGTGGCCACCCAGGTGTTCTGCATGTGGGCGTGGATCTCGGCCGCCTCGATGATGGTGTCCTTGGAATAGAAGCCGGAGAAGAACGGCGTACCGACCAGGGCCAGGGTACCGATCCACATGGTGATGAAGGTGATCGGCATGTACTTGCGCAGGCCGCCCATCTTGCGCATGTCCTGCTCGTGGTGCATCGCGATGATGACCGAGCCGGCACCCAGGAACAGCAGCGCCTTGAAGAAGGCGTGGGTCATCAGGTGGAACACGGCGGCCGAGTAGGCCGAGACGCCCAGCGCCACGGTCATGTAGCCGAGCTGGGACAGCGTCGAGTACGCAACCACGCGCTTGATGTCGTTCTGCACGATGCCGATCAGGCCGGTGAAGAACGCGGTGGTGGCACCGATGAAGAGGATGAAGTTCAGCGCGGTCTGCGACAGCTCGAACAGCGGCGACATGCGGGTGACCATGAAGATGCCTGCGGTCACCATCGTCGCGGCGTGGATCAGTGCCGAGATCGGGGTCGGGCCTTCCATCGAATCCGGCAGCCACACGTGCAGCGGGACCTGGGCCGACTTGCCCATGGCGCCGATGAACAGGCAGATGCAGATGACGGTCGCGATCGACCAGACCACCGGGTCGCTCAGCAGCTGCATGCCGAACACGGTGCCGTCCCAGATCTGCATCTTGGCTTCGGGGCTGGCCAGGGCGCCTGCCTGCGAGAAGACCTGCGAGTAGTCCAGGGTGCCGAACACCCACAGCACGCCGGCGATGCCCAGCAGGAAGCCGAAGTCACCGACGCGGTTGACCAGGAACGCCTTCATGTTGGCGAAGATCGCGGTCGGGCGCTTGAACCAGAAGCCGATCAGCAGGTACGACACCAGGCCCACCGCTTCCCAGCCGAAGAACAGCTGCAGGAAGTTGTTGCTCATCACCAGGGTGAGCATCGAGAAGGTGAACAGCGAGATGTAGCTGAAGAAGCGCTGGTAGCCCGGGTCTTCTTCCATGTAGCCGATGGTGTAGATGTGGACCAGCAGCGACACGAAGGTCACCACCACCATCATCATCGCGGTCAGCTTGTCGACCATGAAGCCGACATGGGCCGAGTACTGGCCGACTTCGAAGAAGGTGTACAGGTTCTGGTTGAACGGCTGTGCACCGCCCCAGACCAGCTGGTACAGCGTGTACATCGACAGGGCGCAGCTGATGGCCACGCCGAGGATGGTGACGGTCTGGGCGCCGAAGCGCTTGACCTGGCGACCGAACAGGCCGGCGATGATGCTGCCGAACAGCGGTGCAAGCACCACTGCGATCAACAGACTCTTGGAGAGAGTGATTTCCATCTGTGGATCAGCCCTTCAGCGAATCGACTTCGCCGACATTGATTGTGCGGCGTGTACGGAACAGGGTCACCAGGATCGCCAGGCCGATGGCGGCCTCGGCTGCGGCGACGGTCAGGATGAAGAACACGAACAGCTGGCCGGACGGATCGCCGAGCTGGCGCGAGAACCCGACAAAGTTGATGTTCACCGACAGCAGCATCAACTCGATGGACATCAGCAGGACGATGATGTTCTTGCGGTTGAGGAAGATGCCGGCAAGGCTGATGCAGAACAGCACCGCGCCCAGCGCCAGGATGTGGCCGAGAGTGATCATGCCTGGGTCTCCTCGTCGCCCGCGACCGGCTTGGTGTTGGTGTGGACCAGCGGCTGTTCGGCGTCCATCTTGACCACGCGCAGACGCTGCGAGGCCTTGACCATGGTCTGGTCACCCGGGTTCTGGCTCTTCACGCCGGTACGGCGACGCAGGGTCAGCATGACGGCGGCAACCACGGCCACGGTCAGGATCACGGCGGCGAACTCGAACGGCAGCAGGAACTCGGTGAACAGGCTGCGTGCCAGCCAGGTGATGTTGGACGTGTCCGCGGCCAGGGCCGCAGCGTTGTCCGCCGGGAAGGCGTTGACCGCCCTGCCCTTCACCCCGATCAGGATCAGCATCTGCACCAGCATCGCCACGGCCACGATCAGGCCGACCGGAAGGTAGCGCACCCAGCCCTCACGCAGGTTCGTGGGATCGATGTCGAGCATCATCACCACGAACAGGAACAGCACCATCACCGCGCCGACGTAGACCAGCACCAGGGCGACACCGAGGAACTCGGCACCGACCAGCAGCCACACGCAGGCGATGGAGAAGAAGGTCAGCACCAGGCAGAGCACGGCGTGAACCGGGTTGCGCACGCTGATCACCGCACCGGCCGAAACCGTTGCCGCGATGGCGAACACCCAGAAAGCGAAATTTACCCAATCCATCTCTCGACCTCAGCGGTAAGCGGCATCGGCGGCACGACGCTCGGCGATCTCGTTTTCGAGACGATCGCCAAGGGCCAGCAGCTGCGGCTTGGTAACGATGTTTTCGCCACGGTTCTCGAAGTGGTACTCGAGGATGTGGGTTTCGACGATCGAGTCCACCGGGCAGCTTTCTTCGCAGAAGCCGCAGAAGATGCACTTGAACAGATCGATGTCGTAGCGGGTGGTACGGCGGGTGCCGTCCTCGCGCTTGGCCGAGTCGATGGTGATGGCCAGTGCCGGGCACACCGCTTCGCACAGCTTGCAGGCGATGCAGCGCTCTTCACCGTTGGGGTAACGGCGCAGGGCGTGCAGGCCACGGAAGCGCGGCGACTGCGGGAACTTCTCCATCGGGTACATCATCGTGTACTTCGGCTTGAAGCTGTACTTCAGCGTCAGCCAGAGACCGGCCAGCAGTTCGAGCAGCAGCAGGCTCTTGAAGTAATGGGTAATCCTGTTCATCACTTAGACGCCCTTTTGAATCACGCCGAAGAACACCATGACGGCGGTAACCGCGATCCACAGAATGGCCAGCGGGATGAAGACCTTCCAGCCCAGGCGCATGATCTGGTCATAGCGGAAGCGCGGGAAGCTGGCACGGAACCAGATGTAGGCACTGGCGAAGAAGAACACCTTGACGAACAGCCACGGTGCACCGCCCTTCCAGATCCAGTCGACCAACGGCGAGACATCGCCGAAGTTCACCCAGCCCTGGATCGGGCTCAGCCAGCCACCGAGGAAGAAGATCGAGATCAGGAAGCTGATCAGGATCATGTTCGCGTACTCGGCCAGGAAGAACAGGGCGAAGGCACCGCCGGAGTATTCGACCATGTGGCCGGCGACGATTTCCGATTCGCCTTCCACCACGTCGAACGGGGCGCGGTTGGTTTCAGCCACGCCCGACACCCAGTAGATGACAAACAGCGGGAACAGCGGCAGCAGGAACCAGTCGAAGAAACCGGAGCTGCCGGCCTGTGCCATGACGATGCTGCTCAGGTTCAGGCTGCCCGAAGCGATCATCACGCCGACGAGGGCGAAGCCCATCGCGATTTCGTAGCTGATCATCTGCGCCGAGGCGCGCATGGCGCCCAGGAATGCGTACTTCGAGTTGGATGCCCAACCGGCCAGGATGATGCCGTAGATGCCCAGCGAGGTCATCGCCAGCAGGTACAGCAGGCCAGCGTTGGCGTTGGACAGCACGATCTGCGAGTCGAAGGGCACCACCGACCAGGCGGCAAACGCCGGGGCCAGGGTGATCAGCGGGGCCAGCAGGTAGATCGCCTTGTTGGCGCTGCTGGGCTGGACCACTTCCTTGAACAGCAGCTTGAAGACGTCGGCGAAGGCCTGGAAGACGCCCATGCCCACGTACATCGGGCCGTGGCGGACGTGCATCCAGCCGATCAGCTTGCGTTCCCAGACCACGTAGAAGGCCACCGAGACGATCACCGGCACGGTGATCACCAGGATCTTCAGGATGATCCAGATCAGCGCGCCGATATCACCGAGGGCAAGCAGCCACTGGTGCAGCGGGTCGACCGCGTTCAACAGCAATTCGTTCATGCAGCCACCACCGATACGCGAGCGGCACCCAGCGGCGCGGTCGCGCCGTGGCCCGATTCAATCCAGACCGAACCCGCAGCGACGCGGGCGTCGACCACCACCGGCAGGGTGGCCTTGCCGGCATCGGTGCCGACCTTGGCCATCTGCCCTTCCTGCAGCTGCAGGCGCGCGGCATCGTCAGCGTTCAGCACGATGCGCGGGGCGTTGTTGAGCGGATGCGACTGCAGCGCCGGCGCGCGACGGACCACCGCATCGGTGCGGTAGATCGCAGCGGTCGAAGCCACTTCCAGGCCTTCGCCTTCAACGGCCGGCTGGGCCGAGGCCGCCACGGGAACCGACACCGGCGCCAGGCTGGCACGCAGGCCGGCCAGGTCGGTGAAGTCGAAACCGGCCAGCGCCATCTCGCCGCCCAGTGCGCGCAGCACGCGCCAGCCCTCGCGGGCCTCGCCCGGCAGCTTGCCGCCGGCACGGGCCGACTGCTCGCGACCATCGAGGTTGGTCAGGGTGGCGTCGATTTCCGGCAGCGCGCCGATCGGCAGGATGACGTCGGCAACGTCGCGGGTGGAGACGCAGGCGAACTGGCTGAAGGCCACCACCTTGGCACCGACCAGCGCCTTGCGCGCGGCCGGGGCATCGGCGAAGTCCAGGCCCGGCTCGAGGCCGTACACCACGTAGGCCTGGCGCGGCTGCGCCAGCATGGTGGCCACGTCCTTGCCGGCCGGCAGCACGCCGGCGCGGGTCAGGCCCACGGCATTGGCGCCCTGCGGGATGCGGCACAGCTTGGCGCCGGTGGCGGCAGCGAAGTCACGCGCAGCGGCGCGGATCGCGGCGGCCTGCGGGTGGTTCTCGGCGATGCCACCGACGATCAGCACGGTGTTGGTACCGCCCTGCACTGCCGAACGCAGCTCTTCGCTGGCCAGCGCGTCGACGAACTTCGACGGGGCGACGATCTGCTTGCCGGCGATGCTGAAGGCGAAGTCGAAGTCCACCGGGTTGACGACGTGGATCTTCGCGCCCTTGGTGGTCTGCGCCTTGCGCAGGCGGGCGTGCAGCAGCGGCAGTTCGTGGCGGATGTTGCTGCCCAGAACCACGATGCGGTCGGCGCCTTCGATCTCGGCCAGCGGCAGGCCGAACACTTCGGCGGTTGCAGCGTCGGAGAAGTCGCGGTTGTTGATGCGGTGGTCGATGTTGTTCGAGCCCAGGCCCTTGGCCAGGCGGGCCAGCAGCGCGCCTTCCTCGTTGGAGGTCGAGGGGTGCACCAGCACGCCCAGGTGGTCACCCTGGTGGGCCTTCAGGATCTCGGCAGCCGCGGCCAGGCCTTCGGCCCAGCTCACTTCCTGCCACTCGCCGTTGACCTTGCGCAGCGGCTTGACCGCACGGTCTTCGCTGTACAGGCCCTGGTGCGAGTAGCGGTCACGGTCGGACAGCCAGCACTCGTTCACGGCTTCGTTGTCGCGCGGCACGGTACGCAGCACTTCGCCGCGACGCACGTGCAGGAACAGGTTCGAACCCATGGCGTCGTGGTAGCCCAGCGATTCGCGCGCGGTCAGTTCCCACGGACGGGCGCGGAACTGGAACACCTTGTTGGTCAGCGCGCCGACCGGGCAGACGTCGACGACGTTGCCGGACAGCTCGGTGGTCAGCGGCTTGCCGTCGTAGGTACCGATCTGCAGGTTCTCGCCGCGGTACATGCCACCCAGTTCATAGGTGCCTGCCACGTCGGCGGTGAAGCGCACACAGCGGGTGCACTGGATGCAGCGGGTCATCTCGGTGGCGACCAGCGGACCCATGTCCTCGTCCGGCACCACGCGCTTGCGCTCGTTGAAGCGGCTGACCGAACGGCCATAGCCCAGCGAGACGTCCTGCAGCTCGCACTCACCGCCCTGGTCGCAGATCGGGCAATCCAGCGGGTGGTTGATGAGCAGGAACTCCATCACCGAACGCTGGAACTTGAGCGCCTTCTCACTGCGGGTGGCGACCTTCATGCCGTCCATCACCGGGGTGGCGCAGGCCGGCGCCGGCTTCGGCGACTTCTCCACGTCCACCAGGCACATGCGGCAGTTGGCGGCGATCGGCAGCTTCTCGTGGTAGCAGAAGCGCGGAATGGAGATGCCGGCCTTGTCGGCGGCCTGGATGATCATCGAGCCCTTGGGCACGACCAGCGACTTGCCATCGATCTCGATGGTGACGTGATCGGGTGGGACACTCGGATTTACGGGTTGCGCGCTCATGCAGCGGCTGCCTCCACCTTCTTGCCGTCAACCATCGAATGACCGTTGACGATGTAGTACTCGAACTCGTCCCAGAACTGGCGCAGGAAGCCCTGGATGGGCCATGCAGCCGCTTCGCCGAACGCACAGATGGTGTGGCCTTCGATCTGGCCGGCCACCGCCTTCAGCTGGTGCAGGTCTTCCATCGTGGCCTTGCCGGCGACGATGCGCTCCAGCACGCGGTGCATCCAGCCGGTGCCTTCACGGCACGGGGTGCACTGACCGCAGGATTCCTTGTGGAAGAACTGACTGATGCGGCAGGCGAACTTGACGCAGCAGACGCTGTCATCCAGCACCACGACGGCGCCCGAACCCAGGCCGGAGCCCAGCGCACGGATGGTGTCGTAGTCCATCGGCAGGCCCTTCAGCTCGGCCGCGGTCAGCACCGGCATCGACACGCCGCCCGGGATCGCGCCCTTCAGGGTGCGGCCCGGACGCAGGCCACCGGCCATTTCCAGCAGGTCGTCGAAGGTGGTGCCCAGCGGCACTTCGAAGTTGCCGCCGTTCTGCACGCAGCCGGAGACCGAGAAGCACTTCGGGCCACCGTTGCCGGTCAGGCTCAGGCCCTTGAACCACTCCGGACCGTTGCGGATGATCGCCGGCACCGAACCGTAGGTTTCGGTGTTGTTGATCGTCGACGGCTTGCCGTACAGGCCGAAGTTCGCCGGGAACGGCGGCTTGTAGCGCGGCTGGCCCTTCTTGCCTTCCAGCGATTCCATCAGCGCGGTTTCTTCGCCGCAGATGTAGGCGCCGGCGCCCAGGGCACCGTAGATGTCGATGTCCACGCCCGAGCCCATCACGTTCTTGCCCAGCCAGCCATTTGCATAGGCATCGGCCAGGGCCTGTTCGAAGTGCTCGAACGGCTCGTGGTGGAACTCACCGCGCAGGTAGTTGTAGCCCACGGTCGAGCCGGTGGCGTAGCAGGCAATTGCCATGCCTTCCACGACCGAATGCGGGTTGTAGCGCAGGATGTCGCGGTCCTTGCAGGTGCCCGGCTCGGATTCATCCGAGTTGCAGAGGATGTACTTCTGCATGTTGCCCTTGGGCATGAAGGACCACTTCAGGCCGGTCGGGAAGCCAGCGCCACCGCGGCCGCGCAGGCCCGAGGCCTTGACCATCTCGATGACCTGCTCCGGCGGGATCTTCTCTTCGAGGATCTTGCGCAGGGCGGCGTAGCCACCGGTCTTCAGGTAGCTTTCGTACGACCACGGGGTGTCGTAATGCAGGGTGGTATAGACCACCTGGTGCGGCAGCGGCGCGGGGCCGACCGGACCCTTGGATTCGTGGTGATGTGCCATGCCCTTACTCCAGCCCATCCAGCAGCTCGTCGACCTTTTCAAGGGTCAGACGCTCATGGTAATGACCGTTGATGACCATCATCGGTGCACCACCGCAGCCTGCCAGGCACTCCTCCTCGCGCTTGAGGTAGACGCGGCCGTCCGGGGTGGACTGGCCGTGCTTGATGCCCAGCTTCTTCTCGCAATGGCGCACGATGTCCTCGGCGCCATTGAGCCAGCAGCTGATGTTGGTGCAGATGGCCACGTTGTTGCGGCCCACCTTCTCGGTCTCGAACATCGAGTAGAAGCTGGCGACCTCATAGGCCCACACCGGCGGCAGATCCAGGTACTTGGCCACGCCGGCGATCAGCTCGTCGGTCAGCCAGCCCTGGTTCTGCTCCTGGGCCGCATGCAGGCCCTGCAGCACGGCAGAGCGCTTGCGGTCCGGCGGGAACTTGGACAGCCAGTGATCGATGTGAGCGCGCGTCTTGTCGCTCAACACCACCATCGGGTCGACGTCGCGCGCCGTCTCGAAATTACCTGTCGCCTTCATCGGCCGACCTCAGCGAAATGCATAACGTGAAATTGCAGAAACTGCGGCGCCGGCTTGCGCCGGCTGCCTGCAGCAGGCGTTGGCTTGGCAGACGTCATTACCGGTCAACCTCGCCGAACACCAGATCGTAGGTGCCGATCATCGCCACCACGTCGGCCAGCATGTGGCCGCGCACGATCGAATCGATCGAGGACAGGTGGGCGAAGCCCGGCGCGCGCAGGTGCACGCGGAAAGGCTTGTTGGCGCCATCGGAGACCAGGTAGCAGCCGAACTCACCCTTCGGGGCTTCCACCGCCGAATAGGTTTCGCCGGCCGGCACGCAGTAGCCTTCGCTGAACAGCTTGAAGTGATGGATCAGCGCTTCCATGTCGTCCTTCATGTCCTCGCGGCTGGGCGGCGCGACCTTGAAGTTCTTCACCATCACCGGGCCCGGGTTGGCCTTCAGCCACGCCACGCACTGCTTGATGATGCGGTTGGACTCACGCATTTCCGCCACGCGGCACAGGTAGCGATCGTAGCAGTCGCCTTCCTTGCCCAGCGGGATGTCGAAATCGACGGCATCGTACTTGGCGTACGGACGCTTCTTGCGCAGGTCCCAGGCAACGCCCGAGCCGCGCAGCATCACGCCGGTCATGCCCCACTGGTGGGCCAGTTCCGGGCTGACCACGCCGATGCCGACCGTACGCTGCTTCCAGATACGGTTGTCGGTCAGCAGGGTTTCGTATTCGTCGACGCGACCCGGGAACTCGTTGGTGAAGTTCTCCAGGAAGTCCAGCAGCGAGCCTTCACGCGAAGCATTGAGCTGCTTCAGCGCCTTGCCCTTGTGCCAGCGCGATTCCTTGTACTTCGGCATGTGGTCCGGCAGGTCGCGGTAGACGCCGCCCGGACGGTAGTAGGCCGCGTGCATGCGCGCGCCGGAGACTGCTTCGTAGCAGTCCATCAGCTCTTCGCGCTCACGGAAGGCATACAGCATGACCGCCATCGCACCCAGATCGAGCGCGTTGGAACCCAGCCACATCAGGTGGTTCAGGATGCGGGTGATTTCGTCGTACATCGTGCGGATGTACTGCGCGCGTTCCGGCGCCTCGATGCCCATCAGGGTTTCGATCGAGCGCACGTAGGCGTGCTCGTTGCACATCATCGACACGTAGTCCAGGCGATCCATGTAGCCGATCGACTGGTTGAAAGGCTTGGACTCGGCCAGCTTTTCGGTACCACGGTGCAGCAGGCCGACGTGCGGGTCGGCGCGCATGATGGTTTCGCCGTCCATTTCCAGGATCAGGCGCAGTACACCGTGAGCGGCCGGATGCTGCGGGCCGAAGTTCATGGTGTAGTTGCGGATTTCCTGCCGGCTTTCGGCGGCGTTGCTGGCGAAGGCTTCGCCGGCCTGGTGTACGTGGCTCACTTCACTGCCTCCTGCGCGCGCTCACCTTCTGCGGTCTGCAGACGGGCGTCGTCGCGGATCACGCGCGGCACGCCGACGCGCGGCTCCACCGAGGTGACCGGTTCGTAGATCACGCGCTTCTTTTCTTCGTCGTAGCGGACTTCGACGTTGCCGATCAGCGGGAAGTCCTTGCGGAACGGATGGCCGACGAAACCGTAGTCGGTCAGGATCCGGCGCAGGTCCGGGTGACCTTCGAAGATCACGCCGTACAGGTCGAACGCTTCGCGCTCGAACCAGTTCAGGCCCGGCCAGATGCCGGTCAGCGAGGACACCACCGGCAGTGCTTCGTCAGGGGCGAAGCAGCGCAGGTGCAGCATCAGGTTGTGCTGGTAGGAGCGCAGCTGGGCGACTACGGCGAAACGCTGGGTCGGCATGTGCTGCGGGCTCGCGCCGTAGGCACCGTTTTCCTCGGTGGGGAACTCGCCCCACGCGAAACGGCCCTGGGCCTTGCCTTCGACGCCACGGCTGAAGCCCTGCGAGGACACGTCAACGGTGTCCCATTCGTCGGAGCCATAACCGAGGTAATCGACGCCGCAGAGATCCACGGCCTGCTCGAAACCAAACTCGTCACGCAGCGCCAGCGCGGTGGCATGCCACTCGGCGGCAGGCACCTCCAGCGTCACTTCGCCGCGGGGTTCGACCACGATGACCTTCGCACCAGCGAAACGTGCGGAGAGTCGGTCGATGAAGGATGCTTGCTCTGCCATGGGGGCTTGGCGCGCTCTTGTAGTGTGGAAGGGTCAGCGGGCGATGGTCTGTGTACGCCAGATCTTCTTCTGCAGCTGCAGGATCCCGTACACCAGCGCCTCGGCGGTCGGCGGGCAGCCCGGGACGTAGACGTCCACCGGCACCACGCGATCACAGCCGCGCACGACAGAATAGGAGTAATGGTAGTAGCCGCCGCCGTTGGCGCAGCTGCCCATCGAGATGACCCACTTCGGGTCCGGCATCTGGTCGTAGACCTTGCGCAGTGCCGGGGCCATCTTGTTGACTAGGGTACCGGCCACGATCATCACGTCGGACTGACGCGGCGACGGGCGGAACACCACGCCGTAGCGGTCAAGGTCCAGGCGCGCGGCGCCGGCGTGCATCATCTCGACCGCGCAGCAGGCCAGACCGAAGGTCATCGGCCACATCGAGCCGGTGCGCGCCCAGTTCAGCAGTGCGTCGACGCTGGTGGTGACGAAGCCCTTTTCCAGCAGCGGGTTGTCGCCCTCCGGCCGCAGGATGTCATCAACCCGCCCTTCCGGGACCGGATTGTTCATGAGGCCATCGAGAGTCTGAATCACTCCCATTCCAGCGCTCCCTTCTTCCAGACGTAAATGAAACCGAGGAACAGCATGCCGACGAACAGGCCCATGGTGACGAGCGAACGGGCGCCCAGCTCCATGAAGACCTGGGTCCACGGCACGATGAAGATGATTTCCAGGTCGAAGACGATGAACTGGATCGCGATCAGGTAGTAGCGCACGTCGAACTTCATGCGCGCGTCTTCGAAGGCCTCGAAGCCGCACTCGTACGGCGAGAGCTTTTCCAGATCGGGGCGGCGGGGACCGAGGAATCGACCGATCAGCATCAGCGTGATGCCGATACCGGTCGCGACGATCAGAAACAGCAGAGACGGCAAATATTCGGCCAGCACAGCGATTCTCTCTTGCCTCTGCCGCCGCGCCTGCAGGCGCTTTGGCATGGGGGAGTGGACGGGAAACGGCTGGCGCATTGCGCGCCAGGAGAACCCGCTTTACTTACAAATGGTGCCCAAGAGGGGACTCGAACCCCTACGACCTAAGTCGCTACCACCTCAAGGTAGTGCGTCTACCAATTCCGCCACCTGGGCAAACGATCACATCAGTCAGATAACCCGATGCGCCGCATATTGTAACCGTCTTCAGTCTTTCTGGGAGCCTTCCGAAGGCTTTTCTTCACCAGAAACCGAAGATTCCGCCTGAGCCGGCACATTCGCAGCCGGAACCGGGGCGACCGGGACCGCATCGGCCTTCGGAACGGCCGGGAGTTCACCTGCCGGAGCGGCCGGAGCGCTGGCCGCCGGAGCGGACATCAGGCCCAGATCCTGGTCGGCCGCCGGACGGCTGCCGTGGCCGGCATACCAGGCCATGAAGAGGCTGATGCCGAAGAACACGACGGCCAGCCACTTGGTCGACTTGGACAGGAAGTTGGACGCGCCACGCGCGCCGAACACGGTGCCCGAGGCGCCTGCGCCGAAGCCCGAACCAGCCGCCGCACCCGAACCACGCTGCATCAGGATGAGCGCGATCATGGCCACGGCCACGAGCACGTAGACGACATTGAGGATCAACATCAGCATTGGGAATCCGCCCTCGGACAATACTTACTAGGATTAGTTCGCGACCGCCGCCTCCGCGATGGCCAGGAAGTCCGCGGCCACCAGGGAGGCGCCGCCGACCAGCCCACCATCGACATCCGGCTGCGCGAACAGTTCCCCGGCATTGTCGGGCTTCACGCTGCCGCCGTAAAGAATGGGCAGTGAATCAGCGATTCTAGCATCGATGCGCGCCACTTCGCCACGGATGAACGCGTGGACCTGCTGCGCCTGTTCCTTGCTGGCGGTCTTGCCGGTACCGATGGCCCAGACCGGCTCGTAGGCGACCACGGCAGTGGCGAAGCCCTCGCCCCCGACCAGGGCCAGCACCGGGGCCAGCTGTCCGGCGATGACGGCCTCGGTCCGCCCGGCCTCGCGTTGTTCCAGGGTCTCGCCGACGCAAAGCACCGGCACCAGGCCGGCATGCAGGGCGGCGGCGAACTTGCGCGCGACCAGCTCGCTGCTTTCATTGTGGTACTGGCGGCGCTCGGAGTGACCGACCAGGCCGTAGCGGGCACCGACCTCATGCAGCATGGCGGCGCAGACCTCACCGGTGTAGGCGCCCTTCTCGTTGCTGCTGACGTCCTGGGCACCGAACATCAGGCCGGTCTCGCCGAAGTCCTCGACCAGCTCCCCCAGGTAGGGCAGCGGCGGCAGGATCACCACCTCGACCCCGGCCTTGGGCAGCCCCGCAGCCACCTGGCCCAGCAGGTCAGTGGCGAATTGACGGCTGCCGTGCAGCTTCCAGTTTCCGGCGACGATCTTGCGGCGCATGAGCGGGTGGCTCCTGTATGAAGTCAGCCGCCCATGATACCCGTTACGGCAAAAACCCGTTTGCTTGTAAGCGGTTACATGGATTTTCAGCGAACGGCGCGGCCCCTCGTGGCGGGTCGGTTGGGTTGGGTGGGGTTGGGTTGGTCGCGAACGGCCCGGCTGGATTCGTTGGCTTGGCCGGGCGGGTGGGCTGCGCAGGGGACGCTGCAAGTACGTCCCTGTAAGCTCGGTCGCCGCTTCCATGCGGCTCACGCCCCT
>NZ_QETL01000016.1:0-51831 GCF_003105135.1 Stenotrophomonas sp. SPM
CGCGGTTGGCCAAAGGCAGTCGAGCATGGCTCGACTCTACAGGGCGCGATTTCGGAACGATGCTGGGTATCAATTGCACCATCGTTCCATTTCCGGCACAAGCAAACGCAACGTCGATGCTATTGCCGTCAGAAAACTTGCTCTATCGTTGAGGCCGATTTCGGTTTTCGGGGATACACCGCATGGCGGTAGAAGCAGCGACCAGCGAACTGGTCAAGGTCGTCGCCCTGTTGGGCGCGGCAGTGGTGATGGTGCCCCTGTTCCGCAGGCTCGGCCTGGGTTCGGTGCTGGGTTACTTCGCCGCGGGCCTGGCGATCGGACCGTTCGGCCTGGGCTGGTTCTCCGACCCGCAGGCGATCCTGCATACGGCCGAGCTTGGCGTGGTGATGTTCCTGTTCGTCATCGGCCTGGAAATGCGCCCCTCGCACCTGTGGAGCCTGCGCAAGGAGATCTTCGGGCTGGGCACGCTGCAGATCGTCACCTGTGCGCTGGTGCTGACCAGCATCGCCAAACTGTTCGGCCTGTCGTGGCAGGTCGCCTTCATCGGCGCCACCGGCTTCGTGCTCACCTCCACCGCGGTGGTGATGCAGCTGCTGGCCGAGCGCGGTGACATCGCGCTGCCGTCGGGGCAGAAGATCGTCTCGATCCTGCTGTTTGAAGACCTGCTGATCGTGCCGCTGCTGGCCCTGGTCGCGTGGATGGCGCCGAGCGCCGGCAATGCCGATGGCGAGGGCTCGCGCTGGTTGTCGGTGGCGATCGGCGTGGGTGCCATCGTCGGCCTGGTGCTGGTCGGCCGCTTCCTGCTCAATCCGCTGTTCCGCCTGCTTGCCGAATCGAAAGCACGCGAAGTGATGACCGCTGCCGCGCTGCTCGTCGTGCTGGGTGCGGCGCTGCTGATGCAGCTGTCGGGCCTGTCGATGGCGATGGGCGCGTTCCTCGCCGGCGTGCTGCTGAGCGAATCCACCTTCCGCCACCAGATCGAGGCGGACATCGAGCCGTTCCGCGGCATCCTGCTGGGCCTGTTCTTCCTCAGCGTGGGCATGGCGCTGGACCTGGGCGTGGTGGCCGGCAACTGGCCGATGATCGTCGGCCTGGTGCTGGCGCTGATGGCGGCCAAGGCGTTGTGCATCTACGTGGTAGCGCGGGTGATGGGCAGCGACCACGCGCAGGCGATGGACCGTGGCGTGCTGATGGCGCAGGGCGGCGAATTCGCCTTCGTGCTGTTCTCCGCCGCGGCCAGCGCCGGCGTCATCAACATGGACATCAATGCCAACTTCACCGCCGTGGTGGTGCTGTCGATGGCGCTGACCCCGCTGGTGGTGCTGGTCTACAAGCGCGTGGCGCCGAAGCCCGAGGTCAGCCTGGAAGGCGTGGACACCGCCGACGGCCTGTCCGGCAGCGTGCTGATGATCGGCTTCGGCCGCTTCGGCCAGGTGGCCAGCCAGTCGCTGCTGGCCCGCGACGTGGACGTGACCATCATCGACAACGACGTCGAGATGATCCACAACGCCGAGCGCTTCGGTTTCAAGATCTATTACGGCGATGGCACGCGTCTTGACGTGCTGCATGCCTCCGGCGCCGGTACCGCGCGGGCGATCGCGGTGTGCGTGAACAATGCCGAGGATGCCGACCGCATCGTCGAGCTGGTCGCGCACGAGTTCCCGCAGGCCAAGCTGCTGGTGCGCTCGTTCGACCGCGAGCACTCGCTGCGCCTGATCCATGCGGGCGTCGATTTCCAGATCCGCGAGACGTTTGAATCGGCGCTGATGTTCGGCCAGGCCGCGCTGATGGAGCTGGGTGCGGACGAGGAGGATGCGCAGGAGATCGCCGAGCAGATCCGCGAGCGTGATGCCGAGCGCTTCGAACTGGAAATGGCCGGCGGCAGCCTGCGTGCCGGCGCGCACATGGTGTTCGGCAGCGCGCTGCCGGGCGTGCCGACCCCGACCCCGTTCACCGCGCCCAAGCGCAAGGCCCGCACGTTGAACGCGGACCAGGTGCCGGAAGAGGAAGAGTAGAGCCGAGCCCATGCTCGGCTTGCTCTTCGGTCAGGTTGCGATAAAGCCGCGCTGCGCGCGTGAGCCGACATTAGGCTCGGCTCTACAAGGGCGGGCGGACCGGTGCCGTGGCGGTGGGCGAGGGGGCCTGAATCAGGGACAATAGCGTCCCCGCCGCCGCCCGCCCCCGCATTCGATGACTGACTCCGCCTCCCAGCCTCCTGCCCGCATCCTCGATGGCCGCCGTATTGCCGAGGACCTGCTCGACAGCCTGAAGGTGCGCGTCGACGCCCGCGTGGCCGCCGGTGGCAGCCGCCCCGGCCTGGCCGTGGTGCTGGTCGGTGGCGACCCGGCCTCCACCGTGTACGTGCGCAACAAGCGCCGCGCGGCCGAAAAGGTCGGTATCGAAGCGCACGACTACGATCTGCCGGCCGGCACCAGCGAAGCCGAACTGCTGGCCCTGATCGACCAGCTCAATGCAGACCCGAAGATCAACGGCATCCTGATCCAGCTGCCGCTGCCGGGCATTCCCGACGCGCGCCGCCTGATCCAGCGCATCGACCCGCGCAAGGACGTGGACGGCTTCCACCCGGAAAACGTCGGCCACCTGGCCCTGCGCGAATTCGGCCTGCGCCCGTGCACCCCGCGCGGCATCACCACGCTGCTGGGCCATACCGACCAGCCGGTGCGCGGCCGCAACGCCACCATCGTCGGCGTCAGCAACCACGTCGGCCGTCCGATGGGCCTGGAGCTGCTGATTGCCGGCTGCACCGTCACCAGCTGCCACAAGTTCACCCCCAAGGACGTGCTGGAACAGGCCGTGCGCAACGCCGACATCCTGGTGGTGGCCGTGGGCCGCCCGGGCATCGTGCCGGGCGAGTGGGTGAAGCCGGGTGCGGTGGTGATCGACGTCGGCATCAACCGGCTGGAAGACGGCCGGCTGGTGGGCGATGTTGGGTTTGAAGCGGCGGCCCAGCGGGCCAGCTGGATCACCCCGGTGCCGGGTGGCGTCGGCCCGATGACCGTGGCCACGTTGATGCAGAACACGCTGGAAGCGGCGGAAGCGCTGAGCTGACCCGCCGTTGGTGGGTGCCAACCTCGGTTGGCACCTGGTGGGGACGGGGTCCGCCCCCCTGAATGAATCACCGCCCCGCGCGACGCTGCGGCACCGCTTGGTGGTACCGGGCCTCGGGCCTCCTGTAGAGCCGAGCCCATGCTCGGCTCATCGCGGTCTGGCGGAAAGCAGCCGAGCGTGGGCTCGGCTCTACAGGTGAGCGGGTGCGACACTGTGTCGCGCGAAGTTCCAATTCTGGCTACCAAAAATGCTGTTCTTGGCTCCTGAAAAGGGGTAAAATGTCGCGCTTCCCCACATCTCGGGTATGCCGATGCTGCGCATCCAGGCTGAAGCACTCACTTACGACGACGTCTCGCTCGTCCCCGCCCACTCGACCATCCTGCCCAAGGACGTCAACCTCGAAACGCGGTTGACCCGAGACCTGAAGCTCAAGCTTCCGATCCTGTCTGCGGCCATGGATACCGTCACCGAAGCCCGCCTGGCCATCGCCATGGCACAGCTGGGTGGCATGGGCATCATCCACAAGAATCTCAGCCTGGAACAGCAGGCCGCGGAAGTGGCCAAGGTCAAGAAGTTCGAGGCCGGTGTCATCCGCGACCCGATCACCGTCGGCCCGGAAACCACTATCCGCGACGTGCTGGCCCTGACCCAAGCGCACAACATCTCCGGCGTGCCGGTGGTGGGCAGCGACGGCCTGCTGGCCGGCATCGTGACCCATCGCGACATGCGCTTCGAGACCGAGCTGGACGATCCGGTCCGCCACATCATGACCAAGAAGGATCGCCTGATCACGGTCAAGGAAGGCGCCGCCAGCGAAGAAGTGCTGCAGCTGCTGCACCGCAACCGCATCGAAAAGGTGCTGGTGGTCAACGATGATTTCGCGCTGCGTGGCCTGATCACCGTCAAGGACATCCAGAAGAACACCGACTTCCCCAACGCCGCCAAGGATCTGTCGACCCGCCTGCTGGTCGGCGCTGCCGTCGGCGTGGGCGGTGACACCGACCGCCGCGTGGAAGCGCTGGTTGCCGCCGGCGTGGACGTGATCGTGGTCGATACCGCGCACGGCCACTCGCAGGGCGTGCTGGACCGCGTCAGCTGGGTCAAGAAGAACTTCCCGCACGTGCAGGTCATCGGTGGCAACATCTGCACCGGCGAAGCCGCACTGGCGCTGCTGGACAGCGGCGCAGACGCGGTCAAGGTCGGCATCGGTCCGGGCTCGATCTGCACCACCCGCGTCGTCGCCGGCGTCGGCGTGCCGCAGGTCACCGCCATCGATCTGGTGGCCGAAGCCCTGCAGGACCGCATCCCGCTCATCGCCGACGGTGGCATCCGTTACTCGGGTGATATCGGCAAGGCGCTGGCCGCCGGTGCCTCGACCATCATGGTCGGCGGCCTGCTGGCCGGTACCGAGGAATCGCCGGGCGAGACCGAGCTGTACCAGGGCCGTTCGTACAAGAGCTACCGCGGTATGGGTTCGCTGGCCGCCATGGAAAAGGGGTCCAAGGACCGCTACTTCCAGGACGCCGCCACCGCCGACAAGCTGGTGCCGGAAGGCATTGAAGGCCGCGTGCCGTACCGCGGCCCGGTGGGCGGCATCATCCACCAGCTGATGGGCGGCCTGCGCGCCACCATGGGCTACGTGGGCTGCGCCACCATCGACGACATGCGCACCAAGCCCAAATTCGTCAAGATCAGCGGCGCCGGCCAGCGTGAGAGCCACGTCCACGACGTGACGATCACCAAAGAGCCGCCGAACTACCGCGCCTGACGCGGGCCGGGCAAAGAGGAACGAGGAAGCTGATTCCCGTTCCTCTTTCTCTATGCGCTGTTGAAAAGTATTCGAAGTTTTCGTTTTCCCTACTGCATTGCCAGGGCGCCATGACCAACATCCATAACGACAAGATCCTCATCCTCGATTTCGGCGCGCAGTACACGCAGCTGATTGCCCGCCGCATCCGCGAGCTGGGCGTCTACTGCGAAATCTGGGCGTGGGACCACAACCCGGCCGACATCGCGGCGTTTGGCGCCAAGGGCATCATCCTGTCCGGTGGTCCGGAATCGACCACGCTGCCGGGCGCCCCGGCCGCACCGCAGGAAGTGTTCGACAGCGGCCTGCCGATCTTCGGCATCTGCTACGGCATGCAGACCCTGGCCGCGCAGCTGGGCGGTGCCACCGAAGCCGCTGACCAGCGTGAATTCGGCCATGCCGAAGTGAACGTCATCAACCCCGATGCACTGTTCAAGGGCCTGAGCGACCACGGCGGCGAGCCGAAGCTGAATGTCTGGATGAGCCACGGCGACCACGTCTCCGTGGCACCGCCGGGCTTCACCATCACCGCCACCACCGACCGCATTCCGGTGGCCGCCATGGCCAACGAAGAAAAGCGCTGGTACGGCGTGCAGTTCCACCCGGAAGTGACCCACACCCTGCAGGGCCAAGCGCTGCTGCGCCGCTTCGTGGTGGACGTGTGCGGCTGCCAGACCCTGTGGACCGCCGCCAACATCATCGACGACCAGATCGCCCGTGTGCGCGAACAGGTGGGCGATGACGAAGTGATCCTGGGCCTGTCCGGCGGCGTCGATTCGTCCGTGGTGGCCGCGCTGCTGCACAAGGCCATCGGCGAGAAGCTGACCTGCGTGTTTGTGGATACCGGCCTGCTGCGCTGGCAGGAAGGCGACCAGGTGATGGCGATGTTCGCCGAGCACATGGGCGTAAAGGTGGTGCGCGTGAATGCCGCCGACCGTTACTTCGCCGCGCTGGAAGGCGTGAGCGACCCGGAAGCCAAGCGCAAGATCATCGGCAACCTGTTCGTTGAGATCTTCGACGAAGAGTCGAACAAGCTGAAGAACGCCAAGTGGCTGGCACAGGGCACCATCTACCCGGACGTGATCGAGTCGGCCGGCAGCAAGACCGGCAAGGCGCATGTGATCAAGAGCCACCACAACGTGGGCGGCCTGCCGGAGCACATGAAGCTGGGCCTGGTGGAGCCGCTGCGCGAGCTGTTCAAGGACGAAGTGCGCCGCCTGGGTGTTGAGCTGGGCCTGCCGCGCACCATGGTCTACCGCCATCCGTTCCCGGGTCCGGGCCTGGGTGTGCGCATTCTGGGTGAAGTGAAGCGCGAGTACGCCGAACTGTTGGCCAAGGCCGATGCCATCTTCATTGATGAGCTGCGCAAGGCGGATCTGTACGACAAGACCAGCCAGGCGTTTGCCGTGTTCCTGCCGGTGAAGTCGGTGGGCGTGGTGGGCGATGCGCGCGCTTATGAGTGGGTGATTGCGCTAAGGGCCGTGGAGACGATTGACTTCATGACGGCGCATTGGGCGCATCTGCCGTATGAGTTCCTGGGTACGGTGAGCAACCGGATCATCAATGAGTTGCGGGGGGTTTCAAGGGTTGTCTATGACATCTCGGGGAAGCCGCCGGCTACTATTGAGTGGGAATAACTGCTGTGCCATAAATAGCCGGAGCCTTCTCCGGCTATTTTTTCCTCATTCAATGGCTTTGTCCGTCCTAGGTCGGAAGCCGATCGCGAAACTAAATGGCTCTCAAGAAATCAGAACTCTATTCCTCGCTCTGGCAAAGCTGCGATGCGCTGCGCGGCGGCATGGATGCCAGCCAGTACAAGGACTATGTGCTGGTGCTTCTGTTCATCAAGTACGTCAGCGACAAGTACGCCGGCAAGCCCTATCAGCCACTCACCATTCCGCGCGGCGCCAGCTTCGCCGATATGGTGGCGCTGAAGGGTAAGAGTGACATCGGCGACCAGATCAACAAGAAGATCATCGCGCCACTTGTCGACAAGAACTCTCAGCTCTCGCTCTCCGACTTTCCGGACTTCAACGACGCAGCCAAGCTCGGCACCGGCAAGGAGATGGTGGAGCGGCTTACTGAACTGGTGGCAATCTTCGAGAACAAGGCGCTCGACTTCTCGAAGAACCGTGCCGACGGCGACGACATCCTGGGCGACGCCTACGAATACCTGATGCAGCACTTCGCCACCGAAAGTGGCAAGAGCAAGGGCCAGTTCTACACGCCAGCTGAAGTGAGTCGCGTCATTGCCGCGACGTTGGGCATCGCCACCGCGCCGACCACGCATCAGACCACCGTGTACGATCCGACCTGCGGCTCGGGCTCGCTGTTGCTGAAGGTGGCTGCCGCGGCGTCGACCAAGTTGGCGCTGTACGGTCAGGAGAAGGACGCGGCCACCAGCGGCTTGGCGCGCATGAACATGATCCTGCATGACCAGCCCACGGCCGAGATCAAGCAGGGGAACACGCTGGCCGATCCGAAGTTCCGCGATGGCAAGACGGGCAATGAAAGTCTCAAGGTCTTTGACTACGTGGTAGCCAATCCGCCGTTTTCCGACAAGCGCTGGAGCACCGGCATCGACCCGCTGCACGATCCCTGGCAGCGCTTCGAAGGCTTCGGCGTGCCGCCGGCCAAGCAGGGCGACTACGCCTACCTGCTGCACATCGTGCGTTCGCTCAAGAGCACCGGCCGCGCGGCCTGCATCCTGCCGCACGGTGTGCTGTTCCGTGGCAACGCCGAGGCTGACATCCGGCGCGCGCTGATCCGCAAGGGCTACATCGAGGCCATCATTGGCCTGCCGGCCAACCTATTCTATGGCACGGGTATCCCGGCCTGCATCGTCGTGATCGACAAATCACACGCGGTTGAGCGCGTGGCCGCCGGCACCGGCATCTTCATGATCGACGCTAGCCAGGCTTTCATGAAGGATGGCCCCAAGAACCGCCTGCGTGAGCGCGACATCCACCGAATCGTCGACACCTTCCAGCGGCGTCAGGACGTGCCGCGCTATGCCAGGCAGGTAAGCTTGCGCGACATCGAGAAGAACGAGCAGAACCTCAATCTGCCGCGCTACATCGACAGCCAGATGCCCGAAGACCGGGAGGACATCGAGGGCCACCTGCGAGGCGGTATCCCTGAGACCGATGTCACGGCGGCCGACAGCCTCGTCAGCCGCTACTGGGCCGTGTGCCCGCAGCTAGAGCGCACGCTGTTCCGGCCTAATCGCCCCGGCTTCGTCGATCTGGCTGTCGACAAGGTGGCGATCAAGTCCACTATTCACGGCCACCCCGAATTCGTCGGCTTCATCGCGCGGATGAACGCGCATTTCGCCGAGTGGCGCGACACGCAAGCCCAAGCGTTGAAGGCGCTGCGGCCCAATATGCCTGAAGTTAAGCCCGGGCGCGTGATTGCCGAACTCTCCGAAGACCTGCTCGGCCACTACCTCGACCAGCCGCTGATCGACGCCTACGCTGTATACCAGCACCTGATGGACTATTGGGCGCAGACCATGCAGGACGATTGCTATGCCATCGCCGCGGATGGCTGGAAGGCGCAGACCTACCGCGTGATCGAGACCAATAAGAAGGGCAAGCAGAAGGACAAGGGCTGGGCCTGCGACCTGGTGCCCAAGCCGCTGATCGTGGCGCGCTACTTCGCCAAAGAGCAGGCCGCGCTTCAGGCGCTACAGGTCAAGCTGGAAGGTGTGAGCGCGGCCCTCGCCGAGCTGGAGGAGGAACACAGTGGTGAGGACGCGGCTTTCCACGGTTTCGATAGAATCAACGTCGCAACGGTGAAGGATCGGCTTCGCGAGATCGAAGGCGAAGTCAAGGCCGAGATCAAGGCGGCCAAGAGCGGCAAGTCAGGCAAGGCGCTGACGGCCACCAACGGCAATGCCGGAGAGCCGGTCGCCGAAGAGCGGCTTGTTCTGCTGGACTGGTTGAAGCTCGCGGTCGAAGAATCGGCGCTGAGGAAGCGCGTGAGAGAGGCCGACGCTGCGCTGGATGCAGCGGCGTATGCCAAGTACCCGAAACTCACCGAAGTCGAGGTACAGGCGCTTGTGGTGGATGACAAGTGGCTCGCCACGCTAGATGCAGCGGTGCACGGCGAAATGGACCGGCTGAGCCAGCGGCTGGCAGCGCGGGTGAAGGAGCTGGCAGAGCGCTATGAGGCGCCTTTGCCGCAGTTGAGCGAGTGCGTGGCGGATCTAGAGGCGCGGGTGAACTTGCACTTGGAGAGGATGGGATTCGCATGGAAGTGATGGCGCCGACTCTTCAGCCCGTGACATCTGGCGCTTTCAAACAGACAGATGTTGGAACTATTCCTGTTGATTGGATAGTGAAATCTGCCAAACAGATTGCCAACCCTGTTCGCGGTGGATCTCCCCGTCCAGCTGGAGATCCGCGCTTCTTCAACGGTCAGTTCATGCCATGGTTGACTGTCGCATCTCTCACGAATCTACCCCAATCGCAGCTGATCGTTTCGGAGACGGCATCCTTTCTTACAGAAGAGGGAGCAAACTATAGCCGCACATTGCAGCCTGGCACGCTCATCATAGCGAACAGTGGGGCGACTCTTGGTGTCGCCAAAATCTTGGGCATCAAGTGCTGCGCGAACGATGGAATTGCCGCTCTGCTAGGCCTTGATCAAGATGTGTGCCCGAAGTACCTCGCTTACTTCATCAATACTCAGACCAAAATGCTGCGGGAGGTTGTTGCGACGGGTAACGGGCAGCCGAATCTTAATACCGCACTAATCGGGGGTCTTAAATTTCCGCTACCACCCTCTCGTAAAGAGCAAGAGGCAATCGCCGAAGCACTCTCATGCGCGGATGCCCTCATCGAATCCTTGTCGCAGCTGCTGGTGAAGAAGCGCCAGATTAGAAAAGGTGCAATGCAAGAGCTGCTCACGGGTACGAAGCGGCTGCCGGGATTCGCTGGTGATTGGCCGCAGAAGTCTCTGGGCGAGTTATTTCGTTTCAGTGGCGGTGTTTCCGCGTCCCGCGATCAACTATCAGATCGAGGGCATCTCTACCTCCACTACGGCGATATCCATGTAAGTACGAAGACTTTCATCGACGTGGCGGTCGAGGGCGGCGTGATCCCGAGGCTCGACATCGGCCTCGCAAACGTTCCGCCGACGTCCCTGCTCGCCGATGGCGACGTGGTTTTCGTCGACGCCTCGGAGGATGATGAAGGTGTCAGTAAGCACATCGTGATCTCCAATTCGGATCGATTGCCATTCATCGCAGGGCTGCACACGATCGTCGCGAAACAGAGACAGCAGCTGCTGGAGCGCTCATACCTCCGTTACTGCTTCCAGACACGCGCCGTGAAGGATCAGTTTAATTTCTACGCAGTGGGAACAAAGGTTTCCGGCATCAGTAAGAGAAACATCGCAAGAATTCTGCTGCCGGTGCCTCCTTATGCAGAGCAGGAAGCAATAGGTGAGTTGCTTGCATCCATTGACGCGGAGATGACGGCCTTGGAAGAGAAACTCATAAAGGCTCGACAACTCAAGCAAGGCATGACGCGGTCGCTGCTCACAGGCGGCACTCGTCTGATTAAACCTGCCTCGAAAGTCATTCCCGCGCCCACTAAGTCAGTCGCCAATCTCCCTATTGGCTAGAGCATGGCTTAGCTGAAGGATCAACGAGCACCCCGCCCCTATACGCGCCTACGATGAGCCACACTATGCCCTCGATCGGACAACCAGAACGCGCCACACAGAGCCGCGTAGTCGCACTGTTTCGAGACGAGTTGGGCTGGCGCTACGCGGGGGATTGGAGGGATTGCGAGGGCAACGCCAACATACAAGAGAGCTTGCTCACGCCTTGGCTCGCGAAGCGAGGCTGCACGCCCGCGCAGATCAGCGCCGCATTACTGCGCCTACGCAGCGAAGCCGGCAACCACCATCGCACGCTCTACGCGAACAATAAGGCCGTGTACAGCTTGCTGCGCTACGGTGTACAGGTGCTGACGGCCGCAGGTGCCAAGACGCAGACCGTCGAGCTGATCGACTGGCAACATCCGGAGGCCAATGACTTCGCCATCGCGGAGGAAGTGACGCTTAAGGGTGATCGCACGCGGCGGCCTGACCTGGTCCTGTACATCAACGGCATCGCCATCGGTGTGATCGAGCTGAAGAACAGCCGGGTGTCGGTGGGAGATGGCATTCGTCAGTGCCTGTCGAACCAGCTTCCGATGTTCCACGAGTCGTTCTTCAGCACGGTGCAATTTGTCTTCGCGGGCAACGATTCCGAGGGATTGCGTTACGGAACGATAGGAACGCCCGAGAAGATGTTCCTGAAGTGGAAGGAAGATGAAGCTCACGATAGCCGATTCAAGCTCGACAAGTACTTGCTGAAAATTTGTGGCAAGGCCCGGATTATCGAGCTGATGCGCGACTTCGTGCTGTTCGACGGAGGTGTGAAGAAGCTGCCGCGCGTGCACCAGTACTTTGGTATCCAGGCGGCGCAGGACCATGTAGAGCGGCGCAAGGGGGGCATCCTGTGGCATACGCAGGGTAGCGGCAAGAGCATCGTGATGGTGTTGCTGGCGCGCTGGATCCTGGAGAACCGGCCGCAGGCGCGAGTGGTGATCGTGACCGACCGCGACGAGCTGGACAAGCAGATCCTGCGCGTATTCACCGATGCTGGCGAGAAGCTGCACCGCAGCCGCAGCGGTCGCGATCTGATGACACAACTGTCGCAGCCCGCGCCGAGGCTGCTGTGCTCTCTGGTGCATAAGTTCGGTGTGGAGGCGCGTGGACGCGACAAGAAGGAGTTTGAGGCCTTTCTGGAGGAGCTCCAGACGCAGCCGACAACGGCTGTGGGTGAGCTGTTCGTCTTCGTTGACGAATGCCACCGCACGCAAAGCGGTCGGCTGCATCGGGTGATGAAGGCATTGCTGCCCCAGGCGGTGTTCATCGGCTTCACCGGCACACCACTGCTAAAGGCTGACAAGCAGTCCAGTCTGGAGGTGTTCGGGGGCTACATCCACACCTACAAGTTTGGAGAGGCTGTGGAAGACGAGGTGGTACTGGACCTGGTGTACGAGGCTCGTGATATCGACCAGCGGCTGGGCTCGTCGGCGAAGATCGATGCCTGGTTTGAGGCCAAGACGCGCGGCCTAAATGCTTGGCAGAAGCAGGAGCTGAAAGCCAAGTGGGGCACCATGCAACAAGTGCTGAGCTCGCGTTCGCGCATGGAGCGCGTAGTTGCTGACATCGTGTTCGATTTCAGCGTGAAACCACGGCTATCGACCGAGCGGGGTAATGCAATCCTGGTCGCCTCTAGCATCTTTGAGGCCTGCAAGTACTTCGCGCTGCTGCAGAAGACGCCGTTCAAGGGACGGTGCGCCGTCGTTACCTCGTACAGCCCGCAAGCCAAAGATGTGACGACCGAGGAGGTCGGCGCCAATACAGAGAGCGACAAGCAGTTAATTTTCAATACCTACACCGAGCTGCTCAAGAGCGTGCAAGTCAAGCCGGGGATGAGTCCTACCGAGACCTACGAGGAGTGGGCCAAGGCACTGTTCGCTACCGAGCCTGCGAACATGAAATTGTTGGTGGTGGTGGACAAGCTCCTGACAGGTTTCGACGCGCCGCCCTGCACCTACTTGTATATCGACAAGTCGATGCAAGACCACGGCCTTTTCCAGGCCATCTGCCGCACCAACCGGCTGGATGGCGATGACAAGGAATTCGGCTATATCGTTGACTATAAGGACCTGTTCAAGAAGGTGGAGAAAGTAGTTGCCGTCTACACCTCGGAGCTGGATCATAGCGCTGGCGGTACCGCCCCTGAAGTGCTGATGCAGAACCGCCTGGAGATTGGCCGCAAGCGGCTGGACGATGCGGTGGAAGCGTTGGCGCTGCTTTGCGAGCCGGTGGCGGAGCCGCGTGGTGAACTGGAGCACATCCGTTACTTCTGCGGTAACACCGAGATCGCCAGCGATCTGATCGCCCATGAACCGCAGCGTGTGATGCTCTACAAGGGCGTTGTCGCACTGTTACGCGCATGGGCAAACGTGGCCGACGAATTGGGTGCCGCTGGCTATTCCGCGACAGACGATGTGCGCTTGCGAGGGCTGCTCGATCGCTATGTGAAACTGCGCGAGATCGTGCGCAAGGCAAGCGGCGAGATGCTGGACTTGAAGCCTTACGAGGCGGATATGCGGCACTTGATAGACACCTACATCGAGGCCGAGGAGCCCCGTGAAATCTCACCGTTTGAGGGTGTCGGCCTGCTTGAGCTGATAGTGAAGACTGGCATCGCCGATGCTATCTCTGCGAAGCTCGGCGAGTTCAAAGGCAACCGCGATGCGATCGCCGAGACGATCGAGAACAACGTGCGCAGCAGAATCGTCAAGGAGCACCTGAACGATCCCGCCTTCTACGAGCGGATGTCGGCATTACTGGACGGCATTATTAAGCTGCGCAAGGAGAAGGCGGAAGAGTACGAGCAGTACTTGCTACACATTGCTCAGTTAGTGAAGCAGGTCGATGCAGGTCGTGCGGAAGGTGCGCCGATCGAACTAACCACGCCGGGACGCCGCGCGCTCTACCATAACCTGCAGCCTTGGCTTGCGGAGCGACCGGCGGGCCAAGTTGCTGAGTCGATGTTGCTCTATGGTGACGGAGATATTCGGAATGCGGCGCTTGAGTTGGCACTGCGCATCGATCAAACGGTAAAGGAGATAAGGCCGGATAGCTGGCGAGGTAATCCGGCAAAAGAGAACGCCATCAAGGCAGCGCTGTTTGCATTGCTGCAGAGTACAGAGCAGGTAGAGCGCGTCTTTTTGATTATCAAGGCCCAAGGCGAGTACTGATGCCGACTCGCATCGCGCTTGGTGGCATCGAGGCGGAAGTGGTTTTCAAAGACATCCGCAACATCCACCTGACTGTGCTGCCGCCAAATGGGCGCGTGCGCATTTCCGCCCCGACGCATATGGCTCTCGACACGGTTCGTGTGTTTGCCTTGTCCAAGCTAGCTTGGATCAAAAGCCAGCGCAAAAGCATGGTTGAGCAGGAGCGCGAGCCTTCACGTGAATACTTGGAGCGTGAGAGCCATTACGTTTGGGGGCGGCGCTATCTGCTGAAAATTGTGGAGACCGACGGCGCGCAAATGGTGTCGCTCCGACATCGCACTCTGGTGTTAGCAATAAAGAACGGTGCCGACCAAGCGGCTAGGAGGGCGGTGCTTTCGCGCTGGTATCGAGATCAGTTGCGCGAGCGTGCCAGTTCATTGGTTACAGACTGGAGTCGTAGGCTCGGTCTGGATGCTCCGCGGCTTTACGTCCAGCACATGAAGACCAAATGGGGTAGCTGCTCGCCGATTCGGCGCTCGATCCGTCTCAATACTGAATTGGCCAAGAAACCTCCGGGTTGCTTGGAGTACATCGTGGTGCACGAGCTAGTCCATTTGCTGGAGCCCACTCACAATGAGCGCTTCAAGGCGCTGATGCGAGCTTTCTTGCCGGAGTGGGAGGATCGTCGGCGAGAACTAAATGCGTTGCCGATCCGAAATGAGCGCTGGAGCTACTGATCCGCAGAGCTAGTCTGACGAGGTTCAATTCGGAAATCACGGACGGTCCTAAAAGGCCTGCAGGATTCAGACTTCCTTAGGTCAAATTCGAATCTTCAAGCCTTTGTAGGGATGAGGTTATAGTTGCTGCAAATTGCAGGGGAGTGGACAAGATTGATGATTCCAACTTACGACAAGTTCATCGATCCCGTATTGCGTTTCTTGGAGCGAAATCCAGGGGGCGTTGCCGCCGCCTTGGCTTATGATGCCGCTGCCAATGCCTTAGGGCTGACCGATGAACAGAAGCTCAGGGTGTTGGATAGCGGTGCGCAGATCTATAAGAATCGAGCGGCTTGGGCGCATGATCGGCTGAAGCGCGCTGGCCTTTCGTCCAGCCCGAGACGCGGGAACTGGCAGTTGACGGAGGCCGGGAGAAGCTACGTTTCTGATCATCCGTTCCCGCTGGACGATGAGGAGGTTGGGAGAATCGCAACTGGCTATCTCGCAGTTAAGCTTCGATCCCCAGTAGATGCTGTGGCGCTAGATGGCACTGACCCGATTGAGCTGGCCCCTGGGTCGCCCGTTTTGAGCCCCGATGATCGACTTGACGGTGCGCTTGCTGAACTGAAATCGGCGACAGCGGCGGAGCTTCTGGATTGCCTGTTGCGCGTTTCTCCTGGACGGTTCGAAATCATCGTTCTTGATATCCTGCATCGATTGGGATACGGGGCGAACCGCTCAGACTTGCTACGCGTCGGCGGAGCTGGAGATGGTGGAATTGACGGCGTAATCTCGCTGGATAAGCTCGGGTTGGACAAAGTCTACGTGCAAGCGAAGCGCTGGAAGAGCGCGGTTGGTAGGCCAGAGCTTCAGGCCTTCTACGGGGCGCTCGCTGGACAGAAGGCCAAACGCGGAGTGTTCATAACCACGTCCGGCTTCACGCCCCAGGCTGTCGACTTTGTTGGTTCTGTTGAGGGGATTGTTATCGTCGATGGAAATCGATTGGTTGGTCTCATGATCGACAATGAGGTTGGCGTGAGCTCGCGAATTATTCGAGTTCCATCCGTGGATAGCGACTATTTCGACGAAGATCGCTGATTATGTCCCGGGGCGTTTCGCGGGAGTAGGTGCGAGTTCCCATTGGGGCTAGCTTCGTAATCAGTGAGTGTATGCCGTCTCAGTCTCGCCCAATCTCCAAGCAAGCCGACTCAACCAACCCCCGGCAAGCCAGAAACAACCCATCAGCCACCCTCTAATCCAAATGCGGGTCCGCTGCCACCCGTCGGCGGTCTGCCGCGTGCAGGATCCCCAGCACGGTCAGCACCCTCGCCATCGCGCGCTCGCTCCTCGCCACGCTCGCGCGGCGGCCGGGTTACGCATCAGTTCTTCGGCCAGCGCTGCCGTGTTGCTTCGCCCAACCTCCAGGAGACTGATCGGACGTGGGTGCGCAAATTGAAGTTCGCGGATCTGGAATTTCGCCGCCTTGCTTCGCATTGGGTGCGGTATAGCACGTGAGCGGAGCAAGCGGTAGGATAAGTAACGCAGAAATGCCAAATAACAAGGATAGTTCCAATGCCAATCCCAGTCGCCCATGCGCATCGCTACGTCTACCATTTCTCTCACATCGATAATTTGCCCGGCTTGCTGCAGCACGGCTTTCTGTCCAGTAATCATCCCCGGTTCCCAAAGAAACACCGCTCGATCGCAGCTGCGGGAATCCAGAAACGGCGTGCCGAGATGCAGGTTACCTGTGCGCCAGGTGGATGTGTCCATGATTACGTGCCGTTCTACTTCGGCTCGGTCAGTCCGATGCTCCTCAGCGTGATTAACGCCAAGAATGTCGACCAGTACGACATCCTATATTTCGAGTTTCCGATCACGTTGGTCGATCAGCCTTGCGCAGTGTTCTCGGGCGCCTCTGCTAACACGCAGGCTCCGCCAGCCTTCTACAGTGATCCCGCAGACCTGGACAAACTCGACTGGGCGGCGATCGACTGCCGAAAGTGGGGCAATGTTGACGAGGATTTTAGGCATCGGCGCATGGCTGAGTTGCTGGTCCAGGGCCAGCTTCCGGTTACTGCTGCCACGCGTTGCGTGGTCTGGAACGAAGGAGTGAAGGAGCGAGTCCAGGCGATCGTCGGAGCGGCACCGTTTCCCAGCATCGAGTTTCAGGACGGAAGGAAAAGGCCGCATTGGTTCACCGATTTTGCCAGCGGTAGTAGGGCAAGCTTGGTCAAAGGGCCCGGCGAAATTGCGATTAAGTTCGAACGCGCTTGCGCCCTTGTGGAAGAGCATTCGGGTTTGCATGCAGACACCGCGAAATTCAAGAATCTGACGGACCTGCGCGACGCACTGCGTGTTGACTTCGACTGTCTTCCCCAGACCGCTGAACTTGTTGGGCTCAAATCCGCCAACGGCGTGCACAAGCGGACGGTCGACGTCCATACCGAGGAGGTTGTCGACAGGCTCCGGTTGTTGAAGGAATTCGTCGCACTAGACAAGAAGTCGCAGCTCTTAGTGGAGATTGCCGCTTACCTCCACGACATCGGCAAGGGGCCGCGGGCGCGCTGGGATGAGAATGGCGGGTTACAGAAGGTCGATCCCAATCATCCGGTCGGCGCAATGCCGATGATGGTGGAGATCCTCACCAAGCATATCGGTAAGGTTGGCCAAGCATCGGCCAGGAAGCTGATGAAGTTGGTCTGTTACCATGACCTAGTCGGTGACGTGCTTGGAAAGGGGCGCGACGAGCAGCAGATTGTCGACGTTGTTGATAGCAAGGAAGAGATGGACATGCTCTTTGCCCTTGGCAAGGCTGACGCTACTGTGCTTGTTGAGCAGTGGTGGGATGAACTGGCAGCGAAGGCGCTCTATGCTCGCTGTCTCAAAGCGATCGAGGAGGCGGCGTAAGCCCGCTATGCTGGAATTCACGCAAGGCGACATGTTCGAGACTCCGGTGGATATTCGCGTCAACACGGTGAATTGTGTCGGCGTGATGGGCGCTGGCGTCGCTCTAGCGTTCAAGCAGCGCTATCCCGAGATGTTCAAGGACTATCAGCGCGCCTGCAAGGATGGCCGGGTGCGCCCTGGGAGGATGCACGTTTGGAAGTCTCTAGAAGGCGACTGGATCGTGAACTTCCCAACCAAGCGTGACTGGCGCGATCCGTCTTGTTACGAGGATATTGATGCTGGCCTCGACGATCTTCGTGCCTATCTTGAGTGCGTCGGGCAGGTGACGGTCGCGCTACCTGCTCTGGGATGCGGACATGGCGGGCTCGACTGGGACCGGGTCTCTGGAATGATCCAGAATAGGCTCGGCGACATAGATGCGCGTGTGTTGGTGTTTCCACCATCGGCATCCCGGCAGGCGGGGCGCTCGGCTAGTAAGGTGCCAACGAGCGATGAACGCGCAAACGCCGTGAATCTAGGCTATCGGCTGGTTGAGCCCGGTGCGGTGCCAGCGCTGCAGTTGCAAAGCCCGCTTTACCTGATAGGTGAGGAGCAGTTGCTGTCTCGCAGGTGGATCGCGCTTCTGCCCTCCCGCGAACCGGGGGAGCGGGAGATTCAGGCGCTTCATACCATCGCAGCTGAGCTCGCACGTT
This sequence comes from Stenotrophomonas sp. SPM, assembly GCF_003105135.1. Taxonomy (NCBI): domain Bacteria; kingdom Pseudomonadati; phylum Pseudomonadota; class Gammaproteobacteria; order Lysobacterales; family Lysobacteraceae; genus Stenotrophomonas; species Stenotrophomonas sp. SPM. The sequence continues at coordinate 18,005 of NZ_QETL01000016.1, forward strand.
CTGCCAGCGTAGCGACTGTGGCGCTGGTCCACGGCGGGAAGGTGAGTGAGGCAGTTGCCCAAGTATTCGTCGATCAAGGTATCAACACGCTGTTGCTGCTCCCATTTGGCGTGCTCACCCGCAAGGCGATCGCGAGGCAACCGGCGATTGACCCCAGGCAAGCGCCGGCGCTGGCTTCTGTAGCGCCCGCTAGCGCGAAATGGTCGCGCCAGCTGTTCTCTCAGGCGCAGGATCTGCTCCGTGCCAACGCCGCCGCATTGCTGATCTCGGATCCGGAACCGGACTGGTTGACCGCCAAGGGCCTCGGTAAATGGGTACAGACCCCGATTTCCTATATCCGCTACGAGACCACCCCCGTGCACATGCGTGAGGCACTTGCGAGTGTAGGTGCTCGCCGGATTTCCCGGCGCCGAGAGGATGGGGCGCCTGACATCCACTATCTTGTCGGCGCTTTGGACGCGGCCTGGTTGGCGCAACCGGATTCAGTGAATGCGTACGATTCTAACTCGGATGCGAACATCGTAGATCAGCCATCGACAACTCGGGTGCTGGAAAAAGCGGGGGCTGGTGTCAATGTCGTCACAATCGCGTGGGACAAGCTTTCGCAAGAGTCGCGTAGGGAGTGGCTTGAGTTGCTGAGCGGGCTGGATGTTGCCGACGTTACTGTCTCGCTTAAACTTCCGACCACCCTGTCCAAGGTCGACCGTGAGCGCCTCGCACATCTGCTCCCTGCCGGAGACGAAAGGTAAGTCGTTCGGGGTTGGCGCCGTCATAGCTAGAGAAGGATGGCCAATCTAGCTCTGGGGAGTGAGGTGATTACACGTAGAATTTGGAGGGCAGATTGACGAGTCCATGCGCGGTAGCAAAGCAGCGCCCATCTTGAATGGCATCAAATCCCTGATTGCGTGTTGTTAGCCATCCTCTGGCGCACTAAGATCGAGCTGTGCGAGAGGGCTAGCCCACCAGACGGTGAGCTGTGGTTAAGTCGCATATTCGGACGTAGCGATCCGGCTACTAGCTTGGGGGGGCAGATGATTCTTAGCGATGCTGATGCAAAGGCAATTCTTATGGCCAAGGTACGATGGCCAGTAAGGACAAATACTTGGCCTATACCTGGATACAAAGGCTACTGGATCAAGACCTGTCCCAGCAGCGCACCGCGTCCTTTCATCCATCCAGCAGGCGCCAAATTCGGTAAGACTTGGCCGGATGGCATGTACGTCTACGTACATGCCGAGAGTGGCTTTGCGGACATCATCGCCATTGAGGTTTGCTGTAATAATCAAAATTTCAATGACAAAAGGTCGCCCTACACGCCAACTTCGGGCAATGTCCAGATGACCTTGCCCATCGGATGGCTGGAGTCAGATCTCACGATTCAGAAAGGGCGAAAGCGAAAAGCCTGGGAAGCGTCCGGATGGTTTGCAAAAAAGCCCACAGCTGACTTGACGCTCACAATTCGTCACCTTCGCGCATTGTTTGTGCTAACCGATGCAGATTACAGCACCTTCGGAGCAAACCACTTGCCCGCCGGGCACGAGTATTTTTGCAGGCATCGAGATCTCAACCAGATAACGCGCCAGGAAATGCAGGCATTTGTTAAATCCATGGCGCTTATGCACCATTTCCGAGTGCGCCCCTAACAATTGACTCAAGCCGACGCTACTTAGCGGCGGAGCTTAATTCTAGCGTGGGTTGACGTCCGCTTCTGACCGGAATCGGATACTGGGTACATCAGTAGGCATCTAGGCAGCTAAGGGAAATCACGTCGGCCTAACCTCCCGACAAGCCCACTCAGCCAGCCCCCGGCAAGCCAGAAACAACCCATCCACAACCCCCTCATCCAGATGCCGCTCCGGCTCCGCTGACACCCGGCAGCGGTCGGCCGAATGCAGAACCTCCAACACCGTCAGTAGTCCCACCAATGCGCGCTCGGTCCTCGCCAAGCTCACGCGCCGTCCGGGTGACACGTCGTTCTCCGGCCAGGGCAGCCCATCAGCGCCTTCGCAGCCACGCATGCGTTTGAGGATGCCGAGCAGGGAGTTCAAGTCGGGCAGCGGGGTGTCGTCATTGATGGACTCAACAGCGGTGTACGAAGAGAAGGTCTCGGATTCGCTCATGGCGTCGGTTTCCTTGGCTGTGCTTAACAGCGCCACAGCGTAAGCGGGGTGGCGGACGGTGCGGGTTCCAAACCGGGACAGACAGTTGTCAGAAGACCGGCGGGTCCGAAGACCCCCACGCACCGCCCGCCATAAAGGCCGACGGATTGCCCGCCGGCACCGGTTAAGGACGGTGCCGACGGGCAAGCGTAAACAACTCTCTGTCTCGGGTTTGGACGCCCGGCCACCCGTTGTCGGTGGCGCGCCATGGTGTTTACGCTGCCGCTTCGAATGCAAATTGAAATTCGCGAAGAAATCGCGGAGTTCGAGAGCGAAGATCTATTGTTGCACGCATCATTCGTGCAGCACGCGACGCCATCAGACGCATTCGCGCAGATGCTCTGCTGATTACGAATCAAAGTGGCGTAATCGCCCATGCCGCAAGCGGATAGCGCGACGGCGTTCTTTACAACAGTTCTTAGTCAGCCTCGGCAGACAACGGCGCCCGATCAGCCGCACGCCCCAACAATCGGTTCAAACACGACATCGCCAACGAGCTTCGCAGCCTCAACCAACGCTGTCCTCAGCCACCGCCGCATTCCCCACCAACAACTCGATCATCGCCCGCGCCGCCGCCGACTGACGCCGATGCGGCGCATAGATCACCGAAAACGGCCGTGATCTCCCCCGCAGCTGCGGCAACACCTCCACCAGCTGCCCACGCCGCAACCGCTCGCGCACGATGAACTCATAGCTCTGGCAGATGCCGATGCCCTGTTCGGCCAGCGACACCACGCCCAGCACATCGTCGGAGGTCTCGATGGACGAGCGCGGCAGCCAGTCCACGTCGCGCCCGTCATCGCGGAAGATCCAGGGCGCCAGCCGCCCGGTACGCGGCATCACAAACGGAAGGCACAGGTGCTGCTGCAGGTCGTCCAGCGTCTGCGGGGTGCCGCAGCGCTGAAGGTAGTCCGGCGCGGCCACCAGCAGCAGTGGGGAGTCTTCCAGCTTACGCGCCACCAGCCCGCTGTCCGGCAGCTGGCCCAGGCGGATGGCCAGGTCGAAGCCTTCGGCCACCAGGTCCACGTTGCGGTTGGTGATGTTCAGTTCCACCTGCACCTGCGGGTACTGCTGCGCAAAGCGCGCCAGCACGGGCGGCAGCCGGTAGTGGCCATAGGTGGTGGGCACGCTCAGGCGCACGCGGCCGGCCAGCGCACCATCCTGGGCCAGTACGTCGCGCTCGGCGTCGTCCAGCAGGCTGAAGGCGGTGCGCACCTGTTCCAGATAGAGCCGCCCGGCATCGGTCAGGCCCACGCGGCGGGTGGTCCGCTGCAGCAGCTGCCGGCCCAGCCGCGCTTCCAGGCGGGTGACCGCGCGGCTCAGCACCGAGGGTGTGGTGGACAGCGCCACCGCGCCGGCGGTGAACGAGCCGTGCTCGACCACCGCCAGGAACACTTCCACATCGCCCAGGTAGTCGAACTTGCGGCTCATTTGGCTCTCCGGGGAACAGATGTTTTGCGATGGGGCCAATTTATCGCCGCTTGGGCGATGAATAAAGTGGCCACCATTCCCCGATAGGAGCTCCCCATGAACCTGATGACCCGGCTGGCCGCAGCGCTGGCCCTGACCCTGGCCGCCAGCGGCGCGCATGCCGCCAACGTGCTGGTGGTGCTGTCCGACGAAAACCACCTGGACCTGAAGGACGGCAAGGTGCTGTCCACCGGCTTCTATCTCAACGAGCTGATGCAGCCGGTCAAGCTGCTGCTGGACGCGGGCCACGAGGTCACCTTCGCCACGCCGCAGGGGCAGGCGCCGACGGTGGATGCGTCCTCGGTGACGCCGGCGTACTTCGGCAACGATGCCGCGCAGCTGAAACTGCACAAGGACCTGATGGAGAAGCTGGCGCTGACCTCGCCGACGGCCTCGCCGGTGGTGAGCCTGGCGCGCGTGGAGCAGCAGGGCTACGCGCGTTTCGATGCGGTCTACATTCCCGGTGGCCACGCGCCGATGCAGGACCTGCTGAAGAGCCCGGCGCTGGGCCGGTTGCTGGCCGACTTCCACCAGCGCAACAAGACCACCGCGCTGGTCTGCCACGGGCCGATCGCGCTGCTGTCCACGCTGCCGGATGCGGCGGGTTTCGTGGCGACGCTGGAAGCGGGGGCGACGTCGGCCATGCCGAAGTGGATCTACAGCGGCTACCAGGTGACGGTGATCAGCAACCAGGAAGAAGCGCAGGCCAAGCCGCTGCTGGGCGGCGGTGAGATGAAGTTCTACCCACAGACGGCGCTGCAGCGGGCGGGTGCGCGGTTCAGCAGCAATGCCACCCCGTGGACCGGGCATGTGGTGGTGGATCGTGAGTTGATTACGGGGCAGAACCCGGCGTCGGCGCTGGAGGTGGGGCGGCGATTGGTCGAGCGGTTGGAGTAAGGCGGCTTTTCCATCGAATGCGCACCCGTGGCACCATGGCGGGCCGGCGTCGTCCTCATGTACGAGGCGGGCACGCTTGGCAAGGTTGAACCGGCCCAAGCGGGCAAGTGGTCGCCAATGCCGAACGTTGATCCAGGAGTTCTGTGTGCCGAGCACAGTGGTAGTTGTGAAAACCGTGGCCGTCGCTGCCCTTGCGGCACTTCCGTTGCTGACCATCTGGTTGATCCATCGGCGTGCGTCACTGACAGCCCGTTCTGCGTTGGGATCAGGGCTGCGTCTGAACACGCCTCGCCGGATCTCCGGTACCTCCATGACCTTGGTGTTGGTGGATGGGAAAGAGGACCGCGAGCACTACTTCTTCGATACAGAAGCTTTCTACCTGCGGCGGGGGCTCACGCCCACGGCGGTTCCGCTTTCGCAGATCACCTCAGTCACACGAACGTCCGACAGGATCTACGGGCGCTATGTCTGGCAGGTGTGCTTCAGCAAGGCGGCGGTCAGAAAGTGCGTCACGTTCACCAACAACCTGACCCTGTTCAACCGCGACTTCCTGCTCTTCCTGGAGGCGGTGCGGAAGGCCAATCCACTGGCGACCGTTGACCGGGCGGGCGTCCGTTTCTAGCTGCGGGCCGGCGCGGGCAGCGCATCCAGACAAGGCGGGGATTTACACTTGGGCCTCCGTCCTAAGGAATCTCCCCCATGTTCTCTGGAAAGGTCGCGGTAGTTACCGGCTCCACCAGCGGTATAGGTCTTGGCATCGCCAGGGCGCTGGCGCGGCAAGGTGCCGACATCGTGCTGAATGGCTTCGGTGATGCGACGGAGATTGAACACATCCGCTCCAGCCTGGAGACCGAGTCCGGTGTACGGGTGGCGCATGACGGTGCCGACCTTTCGCATGGCGAGGAAGTGCGGGAGATGATCAGCCGTGCCGTTGCCACGATGGGCCGCATCGACATGCTGGTAAACAACGCGGGCATCCAGCACACGGCGTCGATCGAGGAATTTCCGGTCGACAAGTGGGATGCCCTCCTGGCGCTGAATCTCTCTGCGGTGTTTCACGCAACGGCAGCGGCGTTGCCACACATGAAGCAGCAGGGCTGGGGCCGCATCATCAACATTGCGTCCGCACACGGCCTGGTGGGCTCGGTGAACAAGTCGGCCTATGTGGCGGCCAAGCATGGCGTGGTGGGGTTTACCAAGGTGACCGCGCTGGAAACCGGCGGCACGGGCATCACGGCCAACGCCATCTGCCCGGGTTGGGTGCGGACCCCGCTGGTTGAAAAGCAGATTACTGCGCTGGCGGAGCGGAACGGAACCGACCAGGAATCGGCCGCGCGTGAACTGCTGGCCGAGAAGCAGCCTTCGTTGCAGTTCGTGACGCCGGAGCAGCTTGGGGAGATGGTGGTGTTTCTGGCGTCGGATGCTGCGGCGCAGATGACGGGCACGGCGCTCCCGATGGATGGTGGTTGGACCGCGCGCTAAGCGTGGTTGCGCGGCGCGTTCGGTTTTTCGCCGGGCGTGGCCCGGCGCTACCGGTGCAGGGTGGTGGTAGCGCGGGGCCATGCCCCGCGAGCGCGCGGCGACGTCAGGCGGGTCTGATTTCCCTGCACACATTTCGGCCAGCTCCCGGCAGGCAAAGAACAACCCCTCAACCACGCCTTCGTCCAAGTGTCGGCTGGGCGTGGCGAACGATTCGCAACGGCTTGCTGCATGCAGCATCTCCACCGCGGTCAGCATGGCCACGGCGGCACGATCAATCCGGGCCAGCGACTGCCTGCGGCCCTCGGAAAGGTTCTCTTCCGGCCACAGCATTCCATCCGAGCCTTCACCATCGCGGATGCGCTTGAGGCAGCCCTGGAAGGTGCTGAGATCGGAGGAGGGATTGTCGTCGTCGTTGGTGGAATCATCGACGGGGAAGGGCGGGTTCTTGCGTATGGTCATGGCGTCGGCTTCCGTGGCTGTACTTAACAGTGCCACCGCGCGGAAGCGGGTGGCGGACGGTGCGTGGCTGCAAACCGGGATGCAATATGTGCCATTGGCCGGTGGGTACGAATACCCCCACGCACCGCCCGCCATACAGGCCGACGGATTGCCCGCCGGTACCGGTTTCCGGGCGGCACCGGCGGGCAAGCGCAAACAACAGGCACATCAATGCATCGCGGGTTTGCAGACCCGGCCACTCGTTGTCAGTGGCACGCCATGGTGTTTACGCCTGCTTGTTCGATGCAATGAGAAAAATCCGAAGATCATGAGCGCAGCGGAGAGGCCGGGGCGAGTGTCGCATGCTTCATCCCGGACGCACGCGACAGTGAATGACGTCATCGGGCTTTGCTTACGCCGTTCACGACTGGGATGACGCAAAGTGCGCGGCAGGTGCCGACGCGTGTGACGCTTCCCGCTTACTAGTTGTTGTATGAAGCGGCCTTGTCGAGCGCGTTGAAGGCGTGAAGTGTGCCTTGAAGCGACCTGAGCGGCGCTGTTGGCGAGCCAGGTGCGACAGCTGATGGACGGCGGCGCCGCTGCGCTCGCCGGGCATGGCCCGGCGCTACCTGGCCTGGTCGTACGCGGCCTGGGCGCGTTCCATCTCCGGCCCGTAGTGCAAGGCCCAGTCGTACAGCGCGGTAAACGGCTGCTGCAGCGAACGCCCCAACGCGGTGATCGTGTACTCCACGCCTACGGGCGTGGTGGGCAGTACATGCCGTTGAATCAAGCCGTTGCGTTCCAGCCGCTTCAACGCATCGGCCAGCGCTTTGTGGGTGATACCGTCCAGCCGACGCATGATCTCGTTGAATCGTGACGGGCGCGAACACAGCACGGTGAGGATGAGGATCGACCACTTGCTGGCGATCTGTTCGAGGATCGGGCGCGAACGGTGCACGTCGATCAGCGCGTCTTCGGCAACGCAGTCGGTACGGGTGTGCGGTTGGGTAGAGCGGGGCATCGGTTTACTCCACGATATCTACGCTAGCTTAAGTGCGTATTTTGCCGTAAGTATAAGCTGTATATCATCGGCCGCACTTAACCATGCGAGGTCGTGATGAACAGATTGCAGGACAAAGTCGCCCTTGTAACCGGTGGTGGCTCGGGCATTGGGGGCGCGATCGCGCAGCGCTTCGCCGCCGAGGGCGCAACGGTGTACGCCACCAGCCGCTCGGCCGGGAAAGCAGCGCCGCAGCCCTTGGCGGAAACGGGAACAGGGCGGATCCACCCGCTGCGCGCTGATGCGGGCACGACGGCTGGGCTTGCACAGGTGTTCGATCACATCCGTGCGGATGCAGGGCGCATCGATGTGGTGGTCATCAACGCCGGTATTTCCGAGTTCGCAATGCTGGATGATGTCAGCGAGGATCTGTTCGACCGCACCTTCGCGCTGAACGTGCGTGCGGCACTGTTTGCGGCGCAGGGTGCGCTTGATCTGATGCCGGCGGGTGGCTGCATCGTACTGATCGGGTCCATTGCCGGTGCAATCGGTACCCAGGGCTACGGCGTGTATAGCGCGAGCAAAGCAGCACTGCGCGCGTTTGCGCGCACCTGGGCGAATGAGCTGGCGCCGAAGGGCATCCGCGTGAATGTCGTCAGCCCCGGCCCGGTGGATACCGCGATGTTCGATGCGGTGAGCGACGAGGTGCGCGAAGCGATTACCGGTCTGGTGCCGATGGGGCGGTTGGGCCGGGCCGAGGAAGTGGCCGCGGCCGCGCTGTTCCTGGCCAGCAGCGAGAGCAGCTTCACCACCGGCGCCGAACTGGCGGTGGATGGCGGCATGGCGCAGGTATGAGCCTGCGCGGCGCCTGGGTGGGCTAGGGCCCGTAGAGCGTTTCGGGGTCTATCCCGGCCAGGGCCAGCACGCGGTCGCGCCGCACCTGCTGTACCCACGTGGCAAACAGCTGGGCGTTGGTGAGCGTGCCGCTGGTACCGCAGGCGGGGCAGGTCAACTCGATACCCGATTCAACGTGTCGAAGGCCCCCTGGTTCCGAATAGCGCGCTTCGTCTCCGCACTGCAGGCACTTGCAGTGCAGTGCCTCCAGACGGTCGATCGTCCCATTGAGGCGCAGCAAGGGACGGATCCTCAGGATCCGGAACGCGGGGGAGAAAATCATGTGTCGCGCCGGTAAGGGGCTAGACACGGGGGGCGAAGGATTCGCGCCGCAGAGGAGCCAGATGACTTCAACCATACAGCATGAATCGTTAAGCATGCTCACGTGGTCTTCGCTGCTCGGCGGGCGTTGCTGCCGTTAGCGGGAGCACTTGCTGCGGGGATTGGGGGCATCGCGTCCCGCTGGTGCCGCGCCGGCCGGCTGCCGCAGACCGTGTCGTACCCACGTCGATACCGCTGCGTGTAGCCGTGCACGTGGGTGATGGCCCACCCATCGTCACGGCCCGCTTTGCTTTTCTGCGCGCAAGCCCGGTGCAGCTGCAGGATCCGGCCTTCGTCGATGCTGCAGCCGCGCTCATCCAGCAGACGGGGATCGACGCTGCCTTGCTGGAGTTCGAGTTGACCGAGTCGAAACGACCGCACTGGCGGAGGGCGTGGAGACGCCAGCGCAGCACGAGCTGCTGCTTGGGCTGGGCTGCGAGCTCTTCCAAGGGTCTTTGTTTGGGCGCCGATGCCAGCGGAGGTGCTGCCGGAATGGATGGCTCGGCACAGCTCAACGAAATGGCAGCGAAGCGCTAACAATCGCCTAACAACCGGCTAATCGAGCCTTAATCGGCGGCCATCACGATCCTGTCCCATGGACACGATCCCACTGCCGATTCCCTTGGCCCCGCATCCGGGCAGGTTTGCCGAAGCGGCCCTCATCCCCCCCGACCATCCCCAGCGCGGCGAAGTGGAGGCTTTCATTGCCGCTACCTATCGCCAGCGCTTCGGCGCCGACGTGCGCAGCTTCATGCCGCAGTTGCTGGCTTACCGTGATACGCGCGGGCAGCTGGTGGCTGCGGTGGGCCTGCGCAACGCGGCCAGCGCTGTCCTGTTCGTGGAGCACTATCTGGATGACCCGGTGGAAGAGGTGCTCGGGCAGCGACTGCACAGCGCACCACGCCGCGACCAGATTGCGGAGGTTGGCCATTTTGCTGCCTCGACCCCCGGTGTGGCACGCGAGCTGATCGTGCAACTGGCCTGGGTGCTGAATGCCGCCCAGGTGGACTGGGTGCTGTTCGTGGCCACGCAGCAGTTGCGCAACGCCTTTGTGCGCCTGCACCTGGCCCCCATTGATCTGGTGGCCGCGCGTGCCGAGCGCATGGGCAGCGGCGCGGCAGACTGGGGGCGCTACTATGAGACGCAGCCGCGGCTGATGTGCGGCAACATCCGCGAAGGCATTGCCTTTCTTGGTGGCCAGGCCTGTGCGGTAGCCCCGACCGATGCCGCCTGCACAGTGGGAGCGTCGGCATGAGCGCGTCGGCGCAGGAGTTTCTGCGTCTGCTGCAGGCGCACCGGCAACCTGTGCTTGCCAGCCAGGAAACGCTGGCTGCTCCGGCGCTGCAATCGCGCGTACTGGAGCTTGCACAGTGGCTGCAACGATCCGGGGTGCGGTGTGTTGCCAGCCGGTTGGACAACGGGCCGGACTGGATGGTCCTTGACCTTGCACTGCGCATCGCCGACGTGGCCCACGTCCCGTTACCGACGTTCTTTTCGCAGGAGCAAGTGCAGCACGCCCTGCACAGCAGCGCGGCGCAGTTGCTGGTGACCGCCGCCAATGCTTTGCCGGCGCACGGCGAAGCTGACGCAGGCGTCCTGCCTGGCATGCGTGCGCATGCGGTGTGGCTGCGTGCCCCCGCCAGCGTGGCTCTGCCGGCGGGTACGGCGTGCGTGACCTACACCTCCGGCAGCACCGGCCACCCGCGCGGCGTTTGCCTTTCGGCGAAAACGTTGCTGACGGTGGCCGGCTCACTGGCCGATGCTGCCGCGGCGATCGCGCCGAAGCGGCATCTGTGCCTGATGCCGTTGTCCACGCTGCTGGAAAACGTGGCTGGGTTGTATGCGGCGGTGTTGTCGGGTGCCGAGATTGCGCTGCCGTCGCTTCAGGAAATCGGCTACACCGGCGCTGCCGGGTTGGATGTGCCTACCTTGCTGCGCTGCCTGCACCGCTACCAGCCCGAGAGCATCATTCTGGTGCCGCAGCTGCTGCTGGCGCTGGTGATGGCCGCCGAGCAGGGGGCCGCGCTGCCGGCGTCGCTGCGATACCTCGCAGTTGGCGGTGGCCGTGTCGCGCCGCAGCTGCTGGCGCGGGCGCGGCAGCTCAACCTGCCGGTGTTCGAGGGTTATGGCCTGACCGAATGCGGTTCGGTCGTGTGCCTCAACCGCCCCGGGGCACAGCGCGATGGCTCCGTTGGCCAGCCCCTGCCGCACGCACAGGTGCAGATTGTGGACGGCGAGATCGTTGTGGCCGGCTCGCGGGCACTGGGTTACCTGGGCGGAGAACCGATGCCCCCTGGCCCCATCCACACGGGCGATCTGGGCCACATCGATGCGGACGGCTACGTACACGTCACTGGCCGCCGCAAGAACGTGTTCATTACGGCCTTCGGCCGCAATGTCTCACCCGAGTGGGTGGAGAGCGAGCTGCTTTCGCATCCGGCCATCGCACAGGCGCTGGTATGGGGCGAGGCCAGAGCCGACAACGTGGCGGTGGTGGTGCCACGGTTCCCGCAGCAGGGCACTCCGGCCCTTGAAGCCGCCCTGGCCGCCATCAACGCAGGGCTGCCCGATTACGCGCGGATTGCCCGCTACGTGCTGGCAACGCCCTTCACCGCGCAGGCGGGCCTGCTGACGGCCAATGGCAGGCCGCGCCGCGAGGCCATCCTCGCCCACTACCAGACCGGGATCGATGCCGCCTACGGCCAACCCGCTTTCAGTTCCACTGGAGACCACGCATGAGCTTCCACGACCATCTTCTGGCCGAAACCACGTACGAGCGGCAGACGCTGCTGCAGATTCCGATCATCGGCGATGCACTGGCCGGCCGGATCGACCGCGGCGATTACCTGGCGTTCCTGCAGCAGGCCTACCACCACGTGCGGCACACCGTGCCGCTGCTGATGGCCTGCGGCGCGCGCCTGCCGGCACGGCTGGAATGGCTGCGCACCGCCATTGGCGAGTACATCGAAGAGGAGATGGGCCACCAGGAGTGGGTGCTGGACGATATTGCCGCGGCGGGCGGCGACCGCGCTGCAGCGGCAGCTTCCGAGCCGGCGTTGGCCACCGAGCTGATGGTCAGCTATGCCTATGACACCATCCAGCGCGGCAACCCGGTCGGCTTCTTCGGCATGGTGCTGGTGCTGGAGGGTACCAGCGTGGCGCTGGCCACCCAGGCCGCCAACAGCCTGCAGGCTGCGCTGGATCTGCCTCGCAATGCCTTCAGCTACCTGCTCTCGCACGGCGATCTGGATATCGAGCATGTGGGCTTCTTCAAGTCGTTGGTGGACAAGCTGGACGACCCGGCCGACCAGGCGGCCGTCATCCACGCGGCACGTCGCTTCTACGTGCTGTATGGCGATATCTTCCGCACGCTGCGCAACGGTGGCGCGCGACTGGCGGAGGCCGCGTGATGGAACTGCGCGGACGGACAGTGATACTGACCGGGGCAAGCGGTGGCATCGGTCGCCTGCTGTGCGCAGGGCTGGTGGGCGAGGGCGCAACGGTGGTGGCGGTAGGCCGTGATGGGCTGCGCCTGCAGGCGCTGGCCTCGACGCTGCCGCCAGGCAAGGTGGTGACCGTGGCGGCCGATATCGGTACGGCCGAGGGCCGCAGCACGTTGCTCGCCCGGGCCGAGGTCCTGCCGACAGCGCCTTCAATGCTGGTGGTGGGCCATGCGAGCGCTGCCTTCGGTCTGTTTGCGGGGCAATCGGCCCAGTCGCTTGAGCAGCTGATGCAGGCCAACCTGGTGGGATCGATGCTGCTCATCCATGCGCTGCTGCCGTTGCTGGAGCGCCAGCCGAAGGCCAGTGTGGCGGTGCTCGGCTCGACCTTCGGCAGCCTGGCATTCCCGGGATTTGCCGCCTACAGCGCCAGCAAGTTCGGTCTGCGTGGCCTGGTGGAGGCACTGGGCCGCGAGTACGCGGGCAGCACGGTCACGCTCCAGTACCTCTCGCCGCGCGCAACGCGCACGGATTTCAACAGTGCGGCCGTCGATGCCATGAACGCCGAACTTGGCGTGACCCACGACCCGGCCGAGCGCGTGGCGGCGGCGCTGCTTGCGGCGCTGCGCTCGGGAAACCCGCGGCTGCAGCTGGGCTGGCCGGAGCGACTGTTTGCACGCTTGAACGGGCTGCTGCCGGAACTGGTGGACCGCAGCCTGCGCAGGCAGCTGCCGATCGTCAGGCGCCATGCCAGTACCCCCTCGGCGATCACACAACCCTCCCCACTTCATCCCGACCAGGACACTTCCCATGAAGCGCACGCAGGCTAAGACCATGTTCTATCTCATCCTCATCGCCGCCGTCGTGCTGGTCGGGGTGGCCGTAGCGGCAGAGCCGTCGACCACGGTGGCGCAGGTACGCGACCGTTGGGCACAGATCAATTACCAGACGCCCAAAGCCCAGCGCGAGGCCGCGTTTGCTGCCTTGTCAAAACAGGCCGCGCAGGCACGGCAGGCTGCGCCCAAGGATGCAGGTGCACTGATCTGGGAAGGCATCGTGCTGTCCAGCCTTGCGGGCGAGAAGGGCGGGATGGGCGCGCTCAGCCTGGTCAAGCAGGCACGCGCCGACTTCGAGGCGGCGCTGAAGCTGGACCCGCAGGCATTGGATGGCGCGGCGTATACCAGCCTGGGCGCGCTGTACTACCAGGTGCCCGGTTGGCCGCTGGGCTTTGGTGATGACGACCAGGCACGCCGGATGCTGAAGAAGGGCCTGGACATCGACCCCAACGGCATCGATGCGAACTACTTCTACGGCGACTTCCTCCGCGACCAGAAGGAGTGGGCGCCGGCGCAGGCGGCGCTGCAGAAGGCCGTGACGGCGCCGGCCCGACCCGGGCGGGAGGTGGCTGACGCAGGCCGTCGCCACGAGGCCGAGGCCAAGTTGAAGGATGTCATGGGCCATCTTGCAAAGTAGGACCGGCAACCGGACACTGCCGCCATGCGCATTCTCCTTGTAGAAGATGACCGCTCCCTGGGCGAAGGCATCCGGACGGCCCTGCGCCGCGGAGCCTTCGCCGTGGACTGGGTGGAGGATGGCACGGCGGCTCTGCTGGCGGCCAAGGATGGCGACTTCGACCTTGTCGTGCTGGACCTGGGGCTGCCGCGGGTGGATGGCATTGAAGTGATCCGCCGCCTGCGCGCGGCGGCCAACCCGGTGCCGATCCTGGTGCTGAGCGCCCGCGAGCGGGCCACCGACCGTACCCTGGGATTGGATGTCGGCGCGGACGATTACCTGGGCAAGCCGTTCGACACCGCCGAGCTTTTGGCGCGCGTGCGCGCTTTGGTCAGGCGCAGCAGCGGCAGGGCGCAACCCACGCTGGATGCCGGCAACCTGCATCTGGACCCGGCCACGCTGGAGGCGCGGTGGAAGGGCCGGATGCTGGACCTGACCCGACGGGAATTCTCATTGCTGCGGCTGCTGATGGAACAGAACGGGCGACCGATGGCACGGGAAACCATCCAGAAGCACCTGTACGGTTGGGATGAGGACGTGGCCAGCAATGCGGTGGACGTGCACGTGCACCAGCTGCGGCGCAAGGTCGACCCCGGCATCGTCCGCACGGTGCGCGGCATCGGCTATGCGCTGGGCCACGCATCGGATGCTGACGCATGACATCCATGCGCCGGACATTGCTGATCACGCTGCTGGGCACGTTGGCTGTGCTGATGGCCGTGGCTGGGTTCTTCAGCTATCGCGCCGGCCTGCAGGAGGCCGGGGAGATGTTCGATGCCCGGCTGGTGCAGTCGACGCGGGTGCTGGTGGGGCTGGTGGATGAACCGCTGGGTGACCTCAGCGCGTTTCCTGGCGACCCGATCGTGCTGCGTGGTTGGCACGGCCGCGCCGAAGGCGTGGGCGATGCGCTGGCGTTCACCGACGGCCACGCCTATGAGAGCAAGCTGGCCTTCCAGGTATGGGATCGGCAATCACGGCTGTTGCTTCGTTCGGACAGTGCCCCGGTCGCGCCGATGGCCGCACTGGTGGCCGGCTTTGCGAGCCCTGTGATCAATGGCGAGCAGTGGCGCACCTTTACGCTGCGCACCGGCGAGGGGCGCTGGTTCCAGTCGGGCGAGCGCTCGGACATTCGCGAGGAGCTGGCCGAGGACATTGCCGGCGGCACGCTGTTGCCGCTGCTGCTGGCGCTGCCCCTGATGGCGCTGGTGATCTGGTGGGGCGTGAGCCACGTGACACGGTCGTTGCAGCGGGTCTCGGACCAGATTGGCGAGCGCGATCCGGAGCGGATGTCGCCGCTGGAGCTGGAGCATGTGCCCCGTGAGGTGCACGGGCTGGTGCAGGCGGTGAATGGCCTGCTGCAGCGGCTGCACGCAGCGCTGGCGCGCGAGCGGCGCTTCGTGGCTGACGCCGCCCACGAACTGCGCACTCCCATCAGCGCGCTGAAGGTGCACGCGGACAACGCGCGCCTGGTTGCCGATGCGTCCGACCGATTCAAGGCGCAGGACCTGCTGCAGGATTCAGTGGGGCGGTTGGAGCGACTGGTGGCGCAGCTGCTGACGCTCAGCCGGACCGAGGCGACCTCGCGGTCCGCTACGGCACGGTTGAGCCTGGAAGCGCTGGTGGCCACTGAAGTCGATGCCCTCCGGGCGCTGCTGGATCTGCAATCGTTGCGACTGTCGCTGGCCCTGTCGCCGGTGGAGCTGAGAGGGGATGAGGCAGGGTTGGGTGCGCTGGTGCGCAATCTGCTTGAGAATGCCATCCGCTATACGCCCAGCGGTGGCCAGATCCTGGTAGAGGCAGGCCAGGAGAATGGAGCCGCCTGGTTCAGCGTGGACGACAGTGGCCCGGGAATTGCCGAAGAAGAGCGCGAACGTGTATTCGATCGTTTCTACCGGATTCTTGGCAGCGGCGTAGAGGGCAGCGGATTGGGCCTGGCCATTGTCCGTGGTGTGGCTGAGGCACATGGGGCGGCGGTCACGTTGCAGCGCTCTGCACGGTTGGGAGGACTGCGGGTTGTGGTGGCCTGGCCGCCGCATGCGCCGGACGCAGCGGGTTTGCTGTAAACCCGAGCCTATGCTCGGCTGCGGCACATGCTGCCAGCCGTGGGCTGGCACTACAGGGGCGGGGCGCGCTGGCTGTAAGCTGGCCCCACCCCTGACGGTGCTCCTGATCCCATGGACCTGATCCGACTGCTTAGATCGCTTGAGGAGTTTCTCTACGAACTGGTGGGCTGGCTGGTTTTCTATCCGCGTACGCTGTGGCGGGTACTGGTGCGACCGGGCGAGGTGGCGATCTACACGCGGCGCGAGTTCGCCAAGGACCCGGAGCACCGCTTTGCCGATGCCATCAGTCCGGTGCTGATGTTGATCCTGTCGGTGGTGCTGGCGCACGCGCTGGAGATGACCATGCGTCAGGCGCCGCTGTCGGTATCCGGGCCGCTGGGCAAGCTGCTGTTTTCCAGCGAGCCGGGCCTGCTGCTGACGCGCTCGGCGGTGTTCTGCATTTTTGCGCTGGGCGCGGCGCTGAGCACGTTGTGGCGGCAACGCCTGCCGATTGACCGCGATACCTTGCGTGAGCCGTTCTCCATCCAGGCGTTCCTGGCGTGCCCCTTTGTGTTGCTGCTTGCGGTGTCGCAGGCGGTGGGCGGGGAAGCGAGAGGCTGGGGCGCGGCAATCGGGCTTGCAGCGGTGGTCTGGTACCTGTGGGCGCGAACGCGCACGTTCGTGGCGTTGAATGACGTGGGTTATCTGCCGGCGGCGGGGTTCGTGCTGGTGTCGTTCCTGCTGACCTCGGCGCTGGTGTTGGCGCTGGGGTTTGCGATTGTGACGTAGGCAAACGTCCGCCGGGCATGGCCCGGCGCTACCGGAGGGCGTCGCGGCCGCGGGGGAGGGGTAGCACCGGGCCATGCCCGGCGGCGCGGTCAGGCCGCAATCAACAACGACGGGTCGATCACCGGTATCTCGCTGTTGTCGGCCGCGGCGATGCTCTGGCTGCAGAACACATACCCCAACGGGTTGTCGGCGCGCAGCTGCTTGCGCGGCACGCTCTCGATGTCGCCTACTTCATCCACGGCAAGGCCAATAACATCCACCCCGGCCCGCACCAGGGCCATCGCCGGGCAGGTGTAGGTGAACGGGGTCAGCCCACTGAGGCGGCGCAGGTCGGCCACGCGCAGTGGCTTCTCGCGCACCGTGAGGATAGGGCGGCCTTCCTTGATCGGGCGGTCGAACGTTTCCGGCCCGCGGATCTCGACGGTGGCCTGCACATCCACGGCAAACCACTGTTCACCGGCCCGTACGGCCAAGTATTCAAAGAAGCGATGCGACGACGTGGCCGGTTGTCCGGCAGGAGGGGAAGACGGCTGCAAGAGAATTCCAGTGGAAGGGGCGCTGCTGCGGCGGCGACATGATGCCGTCTTGGCGAGCTCAACTGTGTTCGCAAATGATGAACGTCGAAAATCCTGTTCAGCCAGCACTGGGGCTCACGCTGGAACGTACGGTACCGTCTGCAGCGCCGCCAGTTCGCCCGCAGTGATGGGCCGCGAGAGCGCGAAGCCCTGGATTTCATCGCAGCCATAGGCCTGCAGCAGCGCCACCTGTTCGCCTGTTTCCGCCCCTTCGCCTACGGTGTTGTAGCCAAGGCCGTGGGCCAGGCCGATGACGGCCTGCACCTTCAACCGCGCTCGGGTATCGGTGGGCAGGTCGTCGATCATCGACTTGTCCAGCTTGATGGTGTGGATGGGCAGTTCGGTGAGGTAGCCGAAATTGCTGTAGCCACTGCCGAAATCATCAATCGCCACGCGCACGCCGGCCGCAGCCAGTTGCTGCAGTTGTTCGCCGGGCAGCGAATCGGCGCGCAGCCATTCGCCTTCGGTAATCTCGATTTCCACATCGGTGCAGGACAAGCCCTTGCTCAGCAGGGTCGAAATGAAGGCGTCGGCCATGCCCTTGCGGGCGACATCGCGCGCGGACAGGTTGATGGACAGGGTGAGGGTAAGGCCTTCGCGCCGCCATTGCGCGAGCTGGCTGAAGGCATGTTCCAACACCCACGCGGTGACGCCATGCATCAGCGTGGTGCGCTCGAACACGGGAATGAACTCGGCGGGGCTGACCGCGCCCAGCTGCGGGTGGTTCCAGCGCAGCAGGACTTCGGCTGCGACCGGGGCAAGATCTCCGGCGCGGAAGCGCGGTTGATACACCAGGTGGAACTGGTTCTGCTGCAGCGCCTGCTGGCCGTCGGTGGCCAGGCGATAGCTGCGCTGCAGGCGTTCATCGCGGCTGGGCGAGTACCAGCAGCAGGTGACCTGGCCGGCAAGGGCCGAGCCGAGCGCGATCATCATCTTGCGCAGCAGGTCGTCGGCACTGTCGCGCCCCAGGGTGCCTTCGCACAGGCCGGCATGGAACTGCGGTGCCAGCGGTACCGACGCCGCCATCAACGGGCGGATGAGGTCATCGTGCAGCAGGTGGACCAGGCGTTCGATGGCCTCGCGCTCGGGCAGTTCCACCACGAAGGCGAAGCGGGTGGCACCGACGTGGTAGACCTGGGCCACGCCGTCAAGGGCAAGATTGATGCGTACGCCCGCACGGCGGATCAGTGCCTCCAGCGGCGCCATGCCCAGCACCTGGCCGGCCTCGTGGGCACGCGGCAGATCCAGGATGTCGATCATCACCGCGAAGCACGGCTGGCCAGGTGTGCGCAGCGAACGCGCGGCGTAATCGATGGCGAACTGGTGGCGGTTGGGCAGGCCACTCACCGGATCGCGACGACCGCTGAGGGTGCGCAGCTCCAGCTCATTCATCACCGCCATGCCCAGCGTCTGCAGCTGGCGCCGGTCATCGGCGGAAAACTGCCGGGGCACGCTGTCCATCACGCACAGTGCGCCGATGGGCACACCGTTGGCGGCAACCAGGGGCGTGCCCGCATAGAAGCGCAGGTGTGGCGGCCCGGCCACCAGCGGCAGGCTGGAAAAGCGCGGGTCCAGGGCGAGGTCGTTGATGACCAGGCCCGCGGTGGAACCGATGGTGTGTGCGCAGATGGAGTCGCGGATATGCGATTCGGCCACGGCCAGGCCTTGGCGCGAGATCAGCCGCTGGCGGTCGACTTCGATGAGCGATACCAAGGCCACTGGCGCGCGGAAGGTGCGCGCGGCCAGGTCGGTCAGCCGATCCAGCGAGGCGCCGGCAACGTCGTCAAGGACGTCCAGACTGCCCAGCGTCGACATGCGTTCTTCGGTACGGGTAGGGGCCATGTGCGTGTGCCGGTTGAACAGGGGCGCCATAGAGCCGAAGCAGTGCCGTGCAGGCGGCACGGCGGTGATGACAGGGTTGCAGGTATGGAGCGGTGGCGTTGTGCAGAAACGGCAAGCATCACGTCAAGGAGGGTTCTCGCGCCGATGGCTGCGACGGCGGTAGAGCACGGTGCGGTTGCGGCCTGCATGCTTGGCGCGGTACAGCGCCTTGTCCGCCTGGCGGATGACCAGGTCTGCATCGGCCTGGGTTTCGGGGTAATGGCTGACGCCAGCTGAAATGGTGACGTGCCCGACCGTGGGGAAGTCATGCGCTTCGATCACGCTGCGCAGGCGCTCGGCCACCTGCAACGCGGTGTCTGCGCCGACCTCCGGCAGCAGGGCGAGGAATTCCTCACCGCCCAGGCGGCACAGCACGTCCTGCGGGCGTGCGTTGGCACGCATGCACTGGGCGATGTCGGCCAGTACCTGGTCGCCTGTGTCGTGGCCGTGGTGGTCGTTGACGTCCTTGAAGTGGTCCACGTCCAGGGTGATGACGCCGAACGGCACGCCCGAGGCATTGAGCGCGCTGAGCGCGCGTTCCAGCCCGCGCCGGTTGAGCAGCTGGGTCAGGGGATCGGTGAGGGCTGCCTTGTCCAGCAGCCCGATGCGCTCGTTGAGGTTGCGGAAGCTGACCAGCACCGCCTGCTTGAGCTGGGCGGCCTCGTAGTACCAGGAATTGACCGCCTTGACCTGGCTGATGGCGGCGCCGATATCGCGGTCCTGTGCGTGCTGGGCCAGTTCCTGCAACGGCGAGGCGATGCGTCGTGAGCACAGCCAGATCAGCAGCAGGGTGAGCAGGCCCAGTGGCGCTGCATTGCGCAGGACCGTGGCCAGCAGGGTGCCCATCGGTGCCACGGCGGCATCGGCCGGGCGCTGGGCGACGATGCCCCAGCCGGCGGCGGGCACGTGGGCGAAACCGGCCAGCATGTGCATGCCGTGGCGGTTGCGCGAGTGCACGGCCCCCGCACGGCCTTGCGCCAAGGCGTCGATGGCGGCGTTGCGGGTGGCGGGCTGGCCGACCCGGTCGGGTTCGGGGTGGTAGAGCACGGTGCCATCGCGGCTGACCACGTACAGGTACGAGCCATCGTCGTAGGGATGCGTGCCGAGCAGGGTATGCAGCACGTTGGGGTCACGCAGGTGGATGGAGGCGGTGATGTAGCCGGCGTAGTTGCCGTCGGCGTTGAACACGGGATGGGAGAGGGTGACGACCAGGTTGCCGGTGTGGGCGATGAACGGATCGCTGACCATCGGCACCCGCTGCTGCAGCGCCTGCCGGTTGGCCGCACTGGTGAGGGCCTTGCCCTGCAGTTCGGGCAGGGCCGGTGATGCACCCACGACCACGCCCTGCGCATTGACCGTGATGACGCTGTTGAAGGCATCGGTCTGTTGCTTGACCCGTTCCACTTCTTCGTCGTGCGCGGCGGGCTGGGCGACGTTGCGGCTGAGGCGTTCGGCGCCGACCGCCAGTTGCTGCTGGGCATTCAGCACGAAATGCTGGGTGGACTGCGCCAACGAGTGCGCATAGACCCGGTTGGCTTCCAGGCTCTTTTCAAGCAGCTGCTGGCGCTGCACCTGGTAGCTGGCCCAGACCGCATTGCCCAGCATCACCAAAGCAGAGAGCGCGGCAAGCGCGAGGATCAGCCGTTGCAGGTTCACCTGCCGGATCGATGCATCCACCCCTGCGCCTCCCTGGCGGCTGGTAGGCGCTCAGGCTACAACCGGGGGGAGGGCGAACCGTGCGCGTGGCCTTCACGCGGTTCACGAACCCGGCAGCGTGCCGACCAACGGTCGGCACCCACCCATACTTGGCACCGACCAACAGGTTCATGCCCCGGTAGCGCCGGGCCATGCCCGGCGAGCGCCGCGCCCAGGCCAGCTCAGCCGTCGGTGGAACGGCTCAGTGTTTCCCACGCCTCGATACCGGCGGCCAGATCCTGCAGCTTGCCGCGCACCAGCTGCACCGCGTCACTGCCCAGCAGCAGGTGGGTGGGCGGGGTGGGGCTGTCGATCAGCTGCAGCATGGCCTGCGCAGCCTTCATGGGATCGCCCAGCTGCTGCCCGCTCTTGGCCTCGCGCGCGCTGCGGATGGGGTCGAAGAGGGCGTCGTAATCCTCGATCGCACGTGGCGAACGCACCATCGAGCGCCCGGCCCAATCGGTGCGGAACGAACCGGGCGCGACGGCAGTGACGTGGATGCCGAAGCCGGCCACTTCCTTGGCCAGTACTTCGCTGATGCCTTCCAGCGCGAACTTGCTGCCGCAGTACCAGGCGATGCCCGGCATCGTGATGAAGCCGCCCATCGAGGTGATGTTGAGGATGTGCCCGCGGCGGCGCGCGCGCATGTGCGGGAGTACGGCCTTGATGAGGGCGGCCGGGCCGAACACGTTCACCTCGAACTGCTGGCGCAGATCAGCGAGCGAGGATTCCTCGAGGACGCCTTCGTGGCCGTAGCCAGCGTTGTTGACCAGTACGTCGATGGCGCCGATGTCGGTTTCGATATGGCGGACGAGGGCATCGATGGCGTCGGCACCGGTGACGTCCAAGAGGCGCGCGAAGGCCTTGCCGGGTGCGAGGGCTTCGAAGTCGTGGCGGGCCGTTTCGCTGCGCACGGTGCCGACCACGCGATGGCCGGCCTGCAGGGCCTGCTGGGCCAGGGCACGGCCGAAGCCGCTGCTGACGCCGGTGATGAGGAAGAGTCGGGAGGTCGCCATGGTTCCGGGTCTCGGTTGCGGGACTTGCACGTTAGTGCTTGCCTGGAAGACGGCCAAGGCCCAGGATCCGGGCATTCTTGCCTATTCCTATGAGGGTCCCGTGCCCGCTGTTGAACCGTCGATGCAGGCGCGCATGGTTGGCCTGCTGCATGCGCTGGCCACGCAGGAGGGCTACACGCTGACGGCCCTGCCGGGCGTGCGCCTGCTGCGCTCGGACCGGCCGCTGGCACGGACGCCGGTGCTGTATGACCCAGGCATCGTGATCGTCTGCCAAGGCGTGAAGCGCGGCTACATGGGCGCGAAGGTCTACCAGTACGACGCGCAGCACTACCTGGCGGTGTCGGTGCCGGTGCCGTTTACCATGGAAACCGAGGCGAGCGCCGACGCGCCGCTGCTGGCGATCTACCTGCAGCTGGACCTGCAGCTGGCCGCGGACCTGATGCTGGAGCTGGAGGCGCACGCTGATGCTGTGCCTGCACCGGCGCAGAGCATGATGGCCAGCCCGATGGAGGCGGCGATGCAGGCCACCGTGCTGCGTCTGCTGGAGGCGCTGGGCGATCCGCTGGAGGCGGCGGTGCTTGGCCCGGCGCTGGTGCGCGAGCTGTATTTCCGCGTGTTGACCGGTGCACAGGGCGGCGCGATGCGCGCAGCACTGGCGATGCGCGGGCGCTTCGGCCGCATCGGCAAGGTGCTGCGGCATATCCATGCGGCCTACGCGACGGCGCTGGATGTGGACGCGCTGGCGGCGGAGGCGGAGATGAGCGTGCCGACCTTCCACGATCACTTCCGTGCCATTACCGGTACCTCGCCGATGCAATACGTGAAGTCGACCCGGCTGCACCAGGCGCGGTTGCTGATGCTGCGCCAGGGCATGACGGCCGAGGCGGCGGCGCTGGGAGTGGGCTACGCCAGCGCGTCGCAGTTCAATCGTGAGTTCAAGCGCCTGTTCGCGCTGCCGCCGGCGGCCGAGGTGGCGCGGATGCGGCGCAGCTTCGCATTGCCGCCAGCAGCGGTGGATGCGGTGTATGTGTCGTCGCATTGAGGACTGACCGGACGCAGATGTCGGCTGATAGTCACACGACCCGCACGGGCGGCTGGCTAACGTGTCGCACACGTCTGCTCCTTCGCCGTGACGCGCTGCGCCGCGTCACCCTCACTTCCGGAAGTACACATGTCCGCCCTGCCTTTGCGCGCGCTGGCCTACCAGAGCACCGCGTCGTGCCCTCTGGCTGCCGATTCGATAGACGAACTGCTCATCACCGCCATGGCCCGCAACCAGGCGCTGTCGGTGACCGGCGTGCTGCTGTTCGATGGGCATCGGTTCTTCCAGTATCTGGAAGGGCCGCGCGTGGCTATCGACGAGGTTTTCGGCCGCATCGAGCGGGATACCCGACATGAGCGTGTGGGGGTGCTGTTTGATGAAGCGGTGAACGAGCGCTATTTCTGCAACTGGTCGATGGTCTGCCGCAGCGTGGACGTTTCGGCCCTGCATGCCATCGCCGCAGGCAAATGGAAGCGGCAGTTTCCTGCCGTGCGCGACGATCGCCGTGCGGTACCGGGACTGGGTGCACTGGTGGATTTCTGGGAGCGGCCCCACGCGTGAGCGTGATCACTCCGGCATGACGGGGTAAGCCGTTACGGTGGCTGCTCACAAAGGGGGGAGGCATGGAAGAATCGAATGGCGGTATGGTGCGCTGGCTGAGTTTCCGGCTGCGCAATGGGCAATCGATCGGCCCGCAACGGTTGCGCGAGGCGTGGACCTGGGCTTGCCAATCGCAGCGTTCGGGTGTGCGCCGCGAGCAGCTGGGCGAAGACCACTGGGTCTATGCCCTGTATGGCCCGGAGCTGATCACCTGCCCGCGGACGGCCGAGCAGCGGATGCGTGGCTTCCTGCTGGAGGCGGGCTATATCTTCACGATGGGTTCGCTGGGGCGGCGCGAGGCCGCCTGACGCCGCGCTCAATCTAGCTCACGCTGCTGCACCACCCAAGGCAGGGAAGTGCGGGCGCAGCAGCGAGACAAGCAGCTCCATGCCAGGGCTGGCCACTCCGTGTGTGACGCGCGTCACTATACGGAGGCGCTAGCGGCCATGCGTGAGGGTTTGCTCACGCCTTATGTGGGCGAGCTTGGCCCGCAATCTGTCTTGACGACGACATCGGGCCATATGCCGTAGATTGGTGTCGACAGTCTCACTTTCTGCAGCGGGCGGGATGCCCCTGGGGTGCTGCGACTCCCGCTATTGACCAGGAACTGAAGTGCAACCCCTTGTCCCTGTTTTTCCCCGCGCTGCAGGTGCTGCGGCGGATCGCGTCCGTCATCACGACTGGTCCTCCACCTCGCTTGGGCCTGCGGCGCAGTGGCCCGCAGCGCTGCGCTGTGCGGTGGAACTGATGCTCAATTCTCCGGAAAGCATGTACCTGGTATGGGGCGACGAGCTGGTTTTCCTGTTCAACGATGCCTATGCACCGATCCTGGGACCGCGCCTGGACCATGCGATGGGCGCACCGCTGCGCAGCCTGTGGGCGGATGCGTGGCCTGCGGTACGCGAGCCGATCGAGCAGGCCTTTGCCGGGCAGGGGTCGCGCTTCGAGAATGTGCCGGTGGCGATGAACCGCTATGGGACGCCGGAAGACACCTGGTGGACGTTCTCGTTCTCCCCTTTGTATGAGGACGAGGAAACGGTTGCGGGCGCCTTCTGCGTAACCAAGGAAGTGACCGGCATGGTGGTAGCACAGGATCGGCTGGCGCGCGAGAACGAGCGGCTGATCGCGCTGTTCGAGAAATCTCCGCTGTTCATGGCGTTCCTGACGGGGCCGGAGCACCGTATCGAGCTGGTCAATCCTGGCTATACGAGCCTGATCGGGCACCGCGAGGTGATCGGCCGCCCCATTGTCGAGGCGCTGCCGGAGGTGCTGGACCAGGGCTATCTGCATCTGCTGGATAAGGTCTACCGCACAGGTGAGCCGTACATTGGGCGCAAGGTGGCCTACGACAGCGGCATCGCGCGGGTCGGCAGCGATCCGCGCCATATCGTCGACGTGGTGTTCCAGCCGTGCAAGGACGAGGCGGGGCAGGTCAACGGCATCTTCGTGCAGGGCCTGGACCTGACGCCGCAGGTGGCGCTTGAGCGGCACCTTTCGCTGACCGAGGCGCGGCACCGGCAGATCATGGACAGTGCCCGTGACTACGCGATCATCGCCTTCGACATGGACGGTATGGTGACGCTGTGGAACCGCGGCGCGGAGGAGATGCTCGGTTGGCATGAGTCTGAAGTGCTGGGCCGACATGGAGAGGTGCTTTACCTCGACGACGACCGTCTGGCCGGCCGCTTTCGCTACACCATGCAGCAGGCGCTGGTGAGTGGAGGTCTGAGCGGTGAGCGCTGGCTGCGCCGCCGCGATGGGGGACGGTTCTGGGCGCATGGCTCGATGACGGTCCTGCGTGGCCAGGAAGGTGAGGCCGTTGGCTATGTGCTGGTGTTCCGCGACCGCACGGCTGAGAGATACGCCTCCGAAGCGCTGGTACAGAGCGAGCGACGACTGGGGGCGCTGGTTGCTGCAGCGACGCAGTCGCTGTACGCCATTTCTGCCGATTGGCAGCGGGTAAACCTGATCTATCGACAGGGGGGCGCCGCGGACCTTCACGAGGGCGGCGGGTCATGGCGCGATCAGTTGATCCATCCTGCCGACCGCGGCGCCGTAGATGCCGCCATCGAACAGGCACGCGAGACCGGTTCGGCGCTGGAGGTGGAACACCGCAGCCTGATGCCCGACGGCGAGGTTCGCTGGTTGCAGATGCGTGCGGTGCCACTGCTGGATGAAGACGGGCAGGTACGGGAGTGGTTCGGAGCGGCGGCTGACATCACTGACCGCCGTATTGCACAGCAGCGGCTGCAACAGCTGACCCTGACCCTGGAAGAGCGGGTGCAGGCACGAACGGCCGAACTGATGGCCATGGAGGAGCGTCTGCGGCAAGGCCAGAAGATGGAGTCGCTGGGCCAGTTGACCGGCGGCATCGCGCACGATTTCAACAACATGCTGACCGCTGTTTCGATGGGTCTGGAGCTGCTGGAACTGCGGGTGGGGCAGGGGCGCGTGGAGGATCTGCAGCGTTACCTCGAGATGGCCCGAGGTGGCGCCGACCGGGCTGCGGCACTGACCCAACGTCTGCTCGCGTTTTCGCGGCGGCAGACCCTGGCGCCATCATCCGTGCGCGTTTCCACGCTGGTAAGCGGCATGCTGGACATTCTCAGTCGTTCCATCGGGCCTTCGATCGACATTGAAACGCG
Organism: Stenotrophomonas sp. SPM; assembly: GCF_003105135.1. Lineage (NCBI taxonomy): Bacteria > Pseudomonadati > Pseudomonadota > Gammaproteobacteria > Lysobacterales > Lysobacteraceae > Stenotrophomonas > Stenotrophomonas sp. SPM. The sequence goes on from NZ_QETL01000016.1 coordinate 43,903, forward strand.
ACTGCAGGATGGCGGTGATGACGTACTGGTGGATGCGCCGCAGCTGGAGAATGCCTTGCTCAATCTCTGCATCAACGCCCGCGACGCCATGCCCGAGGGCGGAACGCTGGTCATCGCCTCGGACATCGAGGCGGTGACAAGCGCACGCGGTGAGCAGCTTGGATTGCCCGCAGCGACGTACGTGCGCCTTTCCGTGTGTGATACCGGGACCGGTATGGATGCCAGCGTGCTGGAGAAGGTCTTCGAACCGTTCTTCACCACCAAGCCGATCGGCCAGGGCACCGGGCTCGGCCTTTCGATGATCTACGGGTTTACCCGGCAGTCGGGCGGGCAGGTGGACGTCGAATCCACGCCGGGGCAGGGCACCACGATCAGCCTGTATCTGCCGCAATTCAGCTCCGCGCCGGCAACCTGCGCCGAGCCCGTGGCCGATGCCTCAACCATGCCAATGCTCTCGGGCCGCTCAGTGCTGCTGGTTGAGGATGAAGCGTCGATCCGGGCGCTGGTGCGCGATGTCCTGAGTACGCAGGGGCATCACGTGACCGAAGCGGCGAATGGCAGCGAGGCGCTTTCGCTCTTGGCAACTGACCATTCGTTCGACCTGCTGGTGACGGATGTGGGCCTGACGGGAGCATTGAATGGACGCCAGGTTGCCGACGCGGGTCGGCAGTCGCGACCGGCGATGCCCGTCCTGTTCATCACCGGCTACGCGGCATTTGCGGCGGTGGGCGGTGAGCACCTTGAGGCTGGCATGGAGATTCTGACCAAACCCTTCTCCGCCGTGGAGCTCGAGCGGCGCGTTGACCGGTTGCTGGCAGGGGAATTCAGATCGTGGCGTGCACCGACTCCAGAAGCTCCCGCAGCGTAAAGGGCTTGCGCAGCACGGGAATGTGGCGGGGCAGGCTCTCCGGGTCGCCCGCAAGCTGGCCGGCATAGCCGGTCATCAGCAGGACGCGCAGGGCGGGGTCGCGGGTCATCGCGTGGCGCGCGAGCTCGCAACCGTTCATGCCTGGCAGCCGGATATCCGAGATCAAAAGATCGAATGACCCGGCGCTGCATAGTGCAGCAACCGCCGCTTCGGCATCGCCAACCGCAGTGAGGTTGTAGCCACTCTCGGAAAGGACATCCTCGGTAAGTTCGCGGATGGCCGTGTCATCCTCTACAAGCAGGATGCGTTGCGTGGTCGGTGGAGTCACAGCGGGGGAGTTCTCGATGCATGTAGCGGAGCTGCAGATGCCCTCGATTGAGGGCACCCGGATGCCGCATGTGGGGCGCGGCGGTATTTCAGTGACTCAGTGGCGCGCGTCATCCTTGGCCTTGCCGGCAGCGCTCTGCACCTTTCCAACGCCCTTCTGTGCTTTGCCTTCAAGTTCCTGCGTCTTGTTGCCGGTGACCTTGCCGGCCACTTCCTTCACCGTGCCCTTGACCTGGTTCTTGGCACCTTCGGTACGATTCTTGTCCATTGCAGAACACCTCTGTTGAAAGCCCGGGATGGGGGCTTCGATCCTGCGGGCGCGTGGGTGGCGTGTCAGTGAAAGAAGCGCGAGCGCCATCCTCACGATGGTAGCGCCAGGCCATGCCTGGCGGATTTGACAGTCAGCCTACCAACTAGTAGGTTGACTCAATGAAAGAACCGCTCTCCCCCAAAGCCCACGAGATCCTCGCCCACGCCCGTTCGCTGCTGGAAGCCGGCGGCTACAACGGCTTCAGCTACGCCGACGTCTCGGCACGGGTGAACATCAGCAAGGCCAGCATCCATCACCATTTCCCCAGCAAGACGGATCTGGTGCGCACGGTGGTGGTGCTGTACCGGGCCGAGGCGCGCGAGGGCCTCGCACTGCTCGAGCGGCAGCTGGGCGACCCGCTGCAGGAGCTCAACGCCTACGTGGACTACTGGTCCAGCTGCATTGCCGGCGGCACGTCCTCGTTCTGCATCTGCGCGATGCTGGCGGCGGAGGCGCCGATGATTCCGGCTGAGATTGCCGATGAAGTGCGCGGCCATTTCGAGGATCTGAGCGGCTGGCTGGCGCTGACCCTGGAGAAGGGTGCTGCGACAGGCCAGCTGCGGCTGCAGGGTTCGGCCGCGGACGAAGCCAAGGGGTTCATGTCATCGGTGCACGGCGCGATGCTCGCCGCGCGCGGTCTGGGTGATGCGGACACGTTCGAGGCGCTGGCGCGCCTGGCCATCGCGCGGGTCAGCGCGGCGGACTGAGATTTGTGTGATGGGCCTGCGGCAGCGCAGGCCTTCTTTTTACCCTTTAATGCCTACCTACTAGTAGGTTCAGTAATCATCGGAGATTTCCCATGGCACACCCCCTGTCCACCTTCGGCGCGATCCACACCGCCGTCAGCCTGATCCCGGTCCTGGCCGGCCTGTACGGCTTCATCCGCAATCGCGCGATCGACCCGGCCACGCGCTCGGGCAAGCTCTATCTGCTGGGTCTGGTGCTGTCGGTGGCGAGTTCGTTCACTGTGTCGAGCACGGGCGGATTGAACCCCGGCCATGCGTTCGGGGTGATCGTGCTGCTGGTCGCCTTCGGCGGCTTGCTGGCGGGGCGGTTGCGCTTTCTCGGCCGCTTGGCGCCTTACCTGACGACCTTCGCGCTGTCCTTCAGCTTCCTGCTGTCGCTGGTGCCGGGCACCAACGAGACGTTGACCCGCTTGCCGGTGGGCCACCCCATTGCCGCCGCGCCGCTGGCGCCGGTGGTGCTGCAGGTGTTGCTGGGCTGCGCGGTGGTGTTCGTGATCGGCTTCGCCGCGCAGTGCTGGCGCATCCATGCGCGCAACAAGCACGCGCGGGCCTGATGCCATGAGGCTGCGGCTGGGTGAAACGCATCGAGGAGATGCGCGGTGATCCATTCTTCGCTGCCCTTGGCATCGATCACGTGGCATCTTTGTAGCGGTCGATCCTGGTTGACGGGCAGCGCCAACCAAGGCTGGCCTCTACAGGGCTGCCAAACGCTCCCGCAGCCATCGATGCGCGGGGTCGCGATGCACGCGCTCGTGCCAGAACAGCATCATCTCGAATCCCGGCACGTCGATCGGTGCCTCCACCGCCTTCAACGCAGGGTCAGCCTCCACCAAGCGTGAAGGCATCATCGCAACCAGGTCGGTGCGTAGCAGGGCACTGCGCAGGAACAGGAAGTGCGGCACCGACAGCACGACCTCGCGCCGTGCACCGACATGTGCCAGCGCGCTGTCCGTGTTGCCATGGAAGCCGCCGCCGTCGGGGGACACGATGGCGTGCTGCAACGCGCAGAACTGCTTCAGCGTCGGTCGCCGCTTCAATTTCGGATGGTCGCGCCGTCCAGCAAGAACATAGCGTTCCTGGAACAGCGGACGCTGGTGCAGTGACGGCGGCGCTTCCGACGCGATGTGGATGGCAAGGTCGATTTCACCACGCTCGCCCTGCGCCACCATCTGCGCCGGCGCCAGGCTGACCACCGCCAAGCGTGTGCCCGGTGCGGCATCGCGGATGCCTGGGAGTGCAGGCAGCACCACGGTGGATTCACCGAAGTCCGACGCCATGATCCGCCAGGTCTGCTGCGCGCTGGCCGGATCGAACGCCTGTACGGGCGCGACGGTGCGCCGGATCGCATCCAGTGCGTCGGCCAGTGGCTCGCGCAGCGCCTCGGCGCGGGCCGTGCAGCGCATGCCGCGTGAACCCGGCAGCAGCAGCGGGTCATCAAACAGGTCGCGCAGCCGCGCCAGCTGGATGCTGACGGTGGGCTGGGCCAGATGCAGGCGTCCGGCCGCGCGGGTCACGTTCTGTTCTTCCAGCAGCGCCTGCAGGGTCACCAGCAGGTTGAGGTCGATGCGACGCAGGACATTGTCCATGGCAATGGGTGCAATTGCGGGAATTCATTTCAACTATAGCGCGATGCTGCCTATCGTCATCGGCATTCCCCACTGTGGTGACCCATGAACGTTCTGCTTGTCTACGCCCATCCCGAACCCACCTCGCTCAATGGCACGCTGAAGAACTTCGCCGTGCAGCGCCTGCAGGCGGCGGGCCATACCGTGCAGGTATCAGACCTGTATGCAATGCACTGGAAGGCGCCGATCGATCGCGATGATCATCCGGGACGCGATCCGCAGCGCCCCTTTCATGCTTCGCTGGATTCGCGCGACGCCTATGCCACTGGCCGGCAGAGTGACGACATCGCCGCCGAACAGGACAAGTTGCGCTGGGCCGATACGGTCATCCTGCAGTTCCCGCTGTGGTGGTTCTCGATGCCGGCCATCCTCAAGGGCTGGGTCGACCGGGTCTATGCCTATGGCTTCGCTTATGGGGTGGGTGAGCATTCGGACCATCACTGGGGCGACCGCTATGGCGAGGGCGCGATGGCCGGCAAGCGCGCGATGCTGGTGGTGACTACCGGTGGCTGGGAGTCGCACTACGCCGCGCGCGGGATCAACGGTCCAATCGATGATCTGCTGTTCCCGATCCAGCACGGGATCCTGTTCTATCCCGGTTTCGATGTGCTGCCGCCCCACGTGATCTACCGCAGCAGCAAGGTGGGCGAGCAGAACGTGGCGGACGTGCTGGAAGGGCTGGGCAGGCGATTGGATGGCCTGGCCAGTGACGCGGTGATTCCGTACCGCCGGCAGAATGCAGGGGACTACCTGATTCCCTCGCTGGAGCTGCGGCCGGGTCTGGCCGAAGGGGCTGCGGGTCTCGGCATCCACCAGGAAGGGTGAACGCCCGGGGGCTCTGGTAGCCGTCGACCTTGGTCGACGGAGAGCGCCAACCAAGGTTGGCCGCTACCTGGGTTCAGCGTGAGGGTTCCCACCAGCGCGTACCCGCCACAGGCGCCTGCATGTCCAGCGCCTGGCCCATGATCGGCGTGGCCACGGGCACGTTCTTCGCCGCCGCCAGTGCGGTGATCCGCTCGAATGGCTGCTGCCAGGCGTGCAGAGCCAGGTCGAAGGTGCCGTTGTGGATCGGCAGCAGCCATTTGCCGCGCAGGTCCAGGTGCGCCTGCAGGGTCTGTTCGGGCTGCATGTGCACGAAGGCCCAGCGCTTGTCGTAGGCGCCGGTCTCGATCATGGTCAGGTCGAACGGGCCGTACTTCTCGCCGATGGCCTTGAAGCCGTCGAAGTAGCCGGTATCGCCGCTGAAGAAGATGCGGAAGTCGCCGTCCTGGATCACCCACGAGGCCCACAGGCTGCGATCGCTGTCACCCAGGCCGCGGCCGGAGAAATGCTGGCCCGGCGTGGCGGTCAGGCGCAGGCCATTGGCCTCGGTCGACTGCCACCAGTCCAGCTGCTCGACCTTGGCGGCATCCACACCCCAGGCGATCAACTGGTCGCCCACGCCCAGCGGCGCGATGAAGCGCGCGGTTTTGCCGGCCAGCTGCATCACCGCGGCATGGTCCAGATGGTCGTAATGGTTGTGCGAGAGGATCACGCCGGCGATCGGCGGCAGGTCTTCAATGCTGATCGGCGGTGCGTGGAAGCGTGCCGGGCCCATCCACTGCACCGGGGAGGCACGCTCGGAGAACACCGGATCAGTCAGCCAGTACTGGCCGCGCAGCTTCAGCAGGATCGTGGAGTGGCCAAGCCGGAACAGGGTGCGATCCGGTGCGGCGTCCAGTGCGGCGCGATCCAGCGCCTGCACCGGAATCGGCTGGGTGGGCACGGTGCCCTTGGGCTTGTTGACCATGAAGGCCCACCAGATCTCCAGACCATCACGCAGGCCCGTGGCGGGCTTTGGTAGAACATTGCGGAACTTGCCGTCGCGGAATTGAGGCGAGTCCGGGAAGCGGGGCAGGGACCACGATTTGCAGAAGGTATAGGCGGTCACGGCAAGGGTTCCGATCAGGAGGATGAGGAGCAGGCGCTTCATCGGGGACGTCCGCTGGGTACACTGAACAGTGTAGTTTCCGGTTTCAGGAAAGTACACCGGCCGGTGTAAAATGTGCGCAACTGTTCAGTTTCCTGGTTCCTGCCATGTCCCGTGCCCAGCATCGCCTGACCGACCGCAAACGCGAAGCCATCGTGCGCGCGGCGGTGGAGGAGTTCCGCAGTGCCGGCTACGAGGCGACCAGCATGGACCGCATCGCGGCGGCGGCCGGGGTGTCCAAGCGCACGGTCTACAACCATTTCCCCAGCAAGGAAGCGCTGTTCGGCCACATCCTCGAAGAGCTGTGGGAAAGCAGCATGGCTGCCGTCGTGCTGCCGTACCGCGCCGACCAGCCGCTGGACGTGCAGCTGCTGCAGCTGATCGGGCAGAAGCTGGACCTGCTGGGCGATGCCAACTTCATCGATCTGGCCCGCGTGGCGATGGCCGAGATCATCCATTCGCCCGAGCGTGCGCAGGCGATTGTCTGCCGCATGAGCGAGAAGGAAGGCGGCGTGAGCGCATGGATCCGCGCCGCCATCGCCGATGGTCGCCTGCGCGAGGTCGATCCGGAATTCGCCGACCACCAGCTGCAGGGCCTGGTGAAGGGCTTCGCGTTCTGGCCGCAGGTCACCATGGGCCAGCCGCCGCTGGGCCCGGTCGAACGGCGCAAGGTCGCCGATTCGGCGGTGGCGATGTTCCTGGAGTTCTACGCACGCTGAGCCCACGCACCAGCGACTTCGACATGGCAGCGCATCGCTGTCCACTGATGCAATGTTGTGACGGGATCGCCATCGAACCGACTTGGCCATCTGCGACACTGAGTTCGGATTCCACGGCAAGACCACCCCATGTCCTTTGCGTCGGCGCAGCAGATCAATGAAGTACTGCAGCAGTCCTACGGCATCACTGCCACCGCGGTGGTCCCGCGCGTGGTGGGTGCCGACGCCAACGCGAGCGTGTTCCGCATCGATGCGCGCGGCAGCCAATGGTGGCTGAAGTGCCGCAGTTACCAGGTAGCGCCGCAGGTGTGGGACGGTCTGCACTGGCTGCGCGGCACGCTGGGCATCGAGGAGATCGTGGCGCCGTGGCCGGCCGTGACCGGTGGTGCGTCGGTGCAGCGCTGGGGCCTGCAGTTCACCCTGTTCCCGTATATCGAAGGGCAATCCGGATTCGAAGCGCCGTTGAGTGCGGTGCAGTGGCAGCGTCTGGGTGAAATACTCCGCCGCCTGCACACGGCTCAACTGCCCGAGGCGCTGGCCGAAGGACTGCCGCGGCAATCGTTGTCCTGCGAGGCACTGGATACGGTAGGGCAATGGCTGCAGGAACCGGCGACGTTGCCCGCCGCGCAGGATCGCTGGGGGCGTGCCTTCCACGCGGTGTGGGCGCGACAGCGCGTGCGCCTCACCGCGCTGCACCGGCGTGCGCTGGCGCTTCAGCAGGCGCTGGCGGAGCGTGAGCCGCTGCTGCATCCCTGCCATACCGATCTGCACGCGGGGAACGTGTTGATGGGTCACGACGGGGCGCTGCACCTGATCGACTGGGATGGCCTGTCACTGGCACCGCGCGAACGCGACCTGATGTTCGTCGGGGCAGCGGTGGGCGGTCGTTGGGGGCGCGAACGCCCGCAGGGTTTTGCCGAGGGGTATGGCGATGACCTGGGCGATGCGCAGTGGATCGCGTGGTATCGGCATGTGCGCATCCTGAAGGATCTGGTGGCGTTCCAGCAGATGCTGATGGGCGTGGCGGGCGGTTACCGGCCGCCGCAGCAGCGTCGGCAGGCGCTGCATCACCTGGGGGAGTTGTTCGCACCGGGAAATGTGTTCTGCGCGGCAGAACGGGCTTACCGCGCGGTGTAGGGGTTCGGCAGGGCTGCGCCCTGCACGTGCCGAAGCCAGAGCAACGTCAACGTCAACTTCAGAAGCGGGCTTTCCGTGGGTTGGCGGGGTGGGTCCGGTTGAGGGGGACGCCGTAAATACGTCCATGTAGGCTTGGTCGCGGCTTGCTCGTGTGCGCTGTCCTGCGCACACGGCAAGACCAGGGTTGGGCGTCCTGCCCAACCCGCCCGAGGCATGCCTCGGGCCCAT